>JBPCNO010000100.1:0-6889 GCA_051001135.1 Acidobacteriaceae bacterium | reverse complement strand
GCGCGAACCCGCACTGCTGCAAGCCGCTGCACTATCTCCGCGAAGGGCGTATCTATGTCTTCGAGGTGGGGGGCGCGCCGGGGCTCGACGGCGACCGGTCGGCCCGGCGGCTGGAGCATTTCTGGCTATGCGGCAGTTGCTCGGAGAGTTTCTCTCTGGAGCACTCGGTCGAGTTGGGAATCCGGATTGCGCCACGGGGCACACGCGGCCGGGGCATGGCGGCAGCCTTCGGAAATCCGACGGCCATCGCCTCCTGATTCCGCTCTAAGCACCCACCAAACGGCGGCGTTCAATCGGACGCGCGCCGTTTTTTTGTGTCCTGATTTCAATCTCTAAACAGGCGTGGAGCGCACTTCGACGCCGGGTAAAGCGCGGCGATAGACGCCGAGCAGCGCGTTCCTGCGGATGTACACCAGTTCCCGCAACATCTGAATGCCATCGCGCAGATAGCTGATACGGCTGCGCTCGTCATGCCCCCAGGTGACCGGAACCTCAGTCACGCGATAGCCGCGCTTGCGGGCAATGAACAAGATTTCAGGGTCAAAGCCCCAGCGCTCCACTCGCTGCAGTTGAAAGATGGTCTGCGCGACAGGGCGGCGGAAGGCCTTGAAGCCGCACTGCGTGTCAGCGTAGGGCAGACGCATCAGCATGCGGGTGACGGCGTTGAAGCAGCGGCCGAAGAAACGGCGGTAGAGCGGCTGGTGGAGTGTCTGGCGGCCGCGATCGAGCCAGCGTGAACCGATGGCAATGTCGGCTCCGGCGTGGATCGCCGCGAAAAGCCGCTCGGCCTCCTCGATGGGCGCGGAGAGATCGGCGTCAGTAAACATCACGATATCGCCGGTACCCTGGAGCATGCCGGTCCGCACGCTGTAGCCCTTACCGCGATTGGCGGGGTTGCGGATCAAGCGAATAAAGGGGTAGCGCTCGATCCATTGCTGGACGATGGCGACGGTTTGATCGGTCGATCCGTCATCCACCACCAGGAGTTCTGCATTCCAGGCGCGTCCAGTGACACAACGAGTGATATCCGCGAGCGTCCCACCAATACGCGCGGCTTCGTTGTAGGCAGGTACCACGATGCTCAAGTCCCGATGGCCGGTCAAGCCTGTCTCATTTCTCTATGTAAATGGAAGACACCATCATACGTTACCTATGCTGCGCTACATGAAGGCCGTCCGGCGAATTCCGGACAGGGTCCCAAGAGCCGGGGGAACCGGCGGTTGTGCCGTAGACCTTGTATTTTGTTACCGATGGAAGCAAAGGACGCATCTATCATCATGACGATAATGACCCGGAAAGAGCCCTCGGCGAGCCCGGGCTAGGAACAACATGACGAAAGCAGATCTAGTGGAAGAGGTCACGCAGCTTGGAGACCTGACGCGGCGGGACGGCGAGGTCATCGTCGAAACCATCTTCGACGCGGTGGTGCAGGCCTTGCGCTCCGGCGACAAGATCGAAATTCGCGGCTTCGGCAGCTTCCGCATCCGGCAGAGAAAGTCGCGCACGGGCCGCAACCCCAAGACCGGGGACAAGGTGCAGGTGCCGGCGAAACGCGTTCCCTACTTCAAGCCGAGCAAAGAGTTGAGAGACCTGGTGAATCCGCGTAACAGCGGCAGCAGCGATACTCCGGAGCCTGCGCGTAAGAACGAGAGCGGCGAAGATTCCGCGGCCTAGTCCGGGTCTATCTCCGCGCGATGACGGCCATCATCCGTCCGCAAAAACCGTGTTCCGCACGATGTGAATAGTATTGGCGCCGATGGCATGCGGTACAGGTGTGCGCCATGTGGATGGCCTCCGGCCTGACACCGGCATCAAGCAACTGCCGCCGGTTGCCTGCAGCGAGATCCAGGTGCAGGCTGGGCCCCATGTCGCTGTGGCCGGGAGCGCGCGCGGTCATAAACAGCAGCGGATATTTTTCCTTCACCGGGTCGGAATCGTAGACTTCGGTGAAGAGGGCCTCGGCGTAGCTGAACTGCGACAGGAACTCGTGGCGAATCTCCTCGCCGACCGCGTAGCAGCACGCGCCGATGGCAGGACCAATGGCTGCTTCGAGATCCTCCGGACGGCTGCCGAACTCCAGGCGCATTCTGCCGACACCCCCTTCGACGATGCGCTTCAGAGTTCCCCGCCAGCCGGCATGGAACGCCGCCACGGCGCCACCTCTGCGGTCGCGCACCAGCACGGGCACGCAATCGGCGGTCTGCACTCCAAGCATCACTCCCGGATCTTCGGTCATCAGGCCGTCTCCGCGCAGCTCATCACCGATAACTGGCGTTTCACGGTTGACCCGGTAGGCGATGCCGGAGTGGATCTGCTTCAGGGTGATCAGGACGGGCTCGGATGTGTCCGCGTACTCTGCGCTCCAGACACTGGCAAGGAGCGCCGCGCGATTGGCGCGCACGTTTTCAGGGGTATCCGAGGCGGTAAAGCCGAGATTGAGTTCGCCTAGAGGATCGCATGCGCCGGAGTCCGACCGATGCTGCTCTTCAGCGGTGGAATGGTACACGGTCGAGTACCCTCCGGCACGCGTACTGAACCCGTGGGCGACCGTGGGCTGCCACGAGGGCACTTCCAGAAAAGGGATGGATTGCGCTGCGCGGAGGCGCAAGGCGGACGTCTCTGGCTGCGTCTCCAACTGCTTGTCCTGCCGGCGGAAGTTCGGCAGGGTGCGGCGGACGCGGCGATGGCCGTGTTCAAGACCAACACTTCCGAGCAAATCATCGATCGCCTGGATGGCAGGATCGCTGGAGGATGGGGCTGGCATGCAGAGTTTCATTTTACCGGAGGCATGAGCGCATGGGCCCGCTTTCTGGCGGACCCGCTCAAGAGGCATTCAAGAAGGGATGTCGGAGTCTATCAGGCGAGCGCCGGGGCGGCGCTCAAAGGAGGAAGTCTTGACTACGGTGGCGGGAAAACAAGTTCCGAAGCAGCCTCTGCAATTACCGGATGAGAGTGGCCGAGAGGATAAAAAGTTGTCTCCGGTGGGAGAGATTTCTCGGGTGCGGCTCTTAGTGGCGCGCTTCGAGCCGTCGCGGTCCGGGGCAGGGTCAGGAAACGCAGGTCCTTCGACTACGTCGCGCTTTCGAGCGACTTCGCTCAGGATGACGCTCATGCACGAGAGGCAAGCTCTACGCCGCTGCCTGCTTCCCGAGCCCTGATCCCTTAGCCCTGAGCCCTGGCCCTGATCCCCTTCAGCCCTGAGCCCTGGCCCCGGGGAGCTACACCTTCCTAGCTCGCCAGGGTTGCGCCGAGAAGCTGTTTGAGCGCCTGGACGTAGCCGCTGAGGGCTTCCCGGCCCCGTTGCGTCATGCGGTAGAGAGTGACTGGTTTACGCGCGACAAATTTCTTCTCCACGCCGACGTAGCCCGCCTCTTCAAGCTTCAGCAGGTGGGAGCCGAGATTGCCGTCGGTCGAGCCGGTCTTCTCCCGCAGCCAGGTAAACTCCGCCTCATCCACGCCTGCCAGCAGCGACAGCAACGCCAGCCGCAGCTTGCCGTGGATGACCGGGTCGAGGTCTGGAAGCTCAGGCATGGCTCACCTGCCCCATGCGCGCCCGCGCTTTGGCACGCGCCTGCAGAACCATCAGATAAATGCCGAAACCGATCTGACAAACCACGATAGCCGCGACGAATGCAATCCAGACATGGTTCGGCTTGAGAAAGAATGTGTAGACTGCGGCGGTCCACCAGATGCCGCCGACGACCTGCTGCGCTACCCATCGGAGCAGAATGCCACCGGTAAGATTGGCCACACAGAGCATAATTTCAACGGCGGCGATGAAGCCGTGTATCTCGGCATGGCCGGTAAATGCGGCAGCGAAGGTGTATCCAAAGAGCGCCGCGCCGGTCGCAGCCCATACGGCGCCTATGGCGCGAGAACGCGTCGTCTCTGGTTGCTTCTTCCTCTTCAAACCAAGTGCGATAGAGGTGACGATGCCAGCAACGACCATAGTGACCGTCCATGCCCATCCGGCCGCGCCGGTTGCGTAGGTCCAGGCGATGGCCACCAGATACGCCACGCCCCACAGGGCAAAGGTCCAGCCGTAGTACTCGGTTGTTTTGCGGCCTTCCAACATCATGGTCTCGATGAGCGCGATGCGCTCGCGTACGTCCTGCTCTATCTGTTCTGTCATGGTGTTACTCCTTGGTGCTGCGTTTGGTGCGCGTCAACTGCGCCGGTTCGGTTGGCTCCTGAAGCAATCCCGATGAACTGATGCCGCGCGGCGGAGCAGCAGCATCGCCACGCTTGCGCTGCCGGCCGATGAGCGCGCCGTTCACCGCGGCGACAGCAACGGAAATGCACGTGGCGATCATGAACATGCGTCCGCTGAGGGTAGCTGCGAAGATTGCCGAGGAGGCCGCGAAGAGCCACATGAAGAGCTCGCCGCGCACGGCCTGCTGCCACTCGGGGCGGGCGCCGCTCGCCGGAAGGCGGGGACGCAGACTGGGGATGAGTCGCGGGACGGCGGCGGCAAATCGCCGGTAGGCATCGCCCTGCGCCGCCACCAGCTCCGGCTCCTCTCGAAAGATGAGGCGATAGTAGAAGACGATGACGGCTCCGACTATAAAGCAGAAGCCACTCCGGCTGGCGGCCACGCCGATGCCCGCTGCGAGCAGGATCCCGCCCAGGTAGAGCGGGTTGCGCAGATGGCGGTACGGACCATCCGCGATCACGCTCTCCTGATGCAGCAGGGTGGAGTGCACGATGCGGCTGGGCAGATAGGCCGCGGCCCAGGTGCGCAGCCACGCCGCCACGATTACTACCAGGGCCGCCGCCCAATAGATGGCCTGGAGCATGTGACGGTCGCCCGCCTGCGCCAGGTTGAGCGGGTGCCCACGGAACAACTGCGCCAGCCAGATACCGGTGGCGCTCTGGTCAATCCAATAAAACTCGAAGCCGGCGAAGAAGATGAAGGCGATAACGAAGAAGCGATGCCGGAATTCGAACTCCGTCGCGGCTAAGGCATGGCTGGTATTACGTGTACGGGAGTCCATGGCTTCCCTCCTACTTCGCCGCTGCCAGCGAGATCTGGTCGATGGCGAATGAGAATGGTCCCGGCGTCGTGCCGCCATCAAAGAGGATTGCCTGGACGTCCTGCCCTTCGGTCCCATTGAAGCTGGAGAGCGGCAGGCGGATCTCCGTCCAGCCGGCTGTGGGCGTGAAGGGGACCGAGGCAGGGATACGGCCGGCTGCTTTGGTGAAGCACAGCACCCGGTGCGGCTTGTTGTCGCCCTTCGTCCAGAAGACCAGCACGGGCGCCGCACTCAAGTTCGCGGGAGCAAACGGCGCCGGGCCGGGCGAGAACATGGCGCCAGCCCAGGGATACGGGGTCGAGTCGCTGATCTCTCCCGCGACCCGTAACGCCTTGGGCGAACCGTTTGCGCCGCCGTCGATCACCTCGAGCGCGACGGTGCTCTTGCCGCCCATCATCTGGTCGGTCGAAGGCGACCAGCCCGCACCGAAGCGCGCTTTTCCGAACTGCGCCTGCCCAGACGCGTCATCGAAGTCGCTCACCGGCCCGGGCGTAACCTTGGGCGTGGTGGCGGCTGCGGTCTGCGCCTCCGCAGCCGCTGCCTTATCGGCATTTTTGACCTTGGCGGCATAGACGCTGCGATCGTCCTGCACGCCGGCCTTCCACACGGAGACGATCTGCCGGGTTTGGGCGATGTCGGTGGTCGGGTCGCCCTCGACGAGCAGCAGGTCGGCGCGTTGGCCTACGGCAATCTGTCCGCGGTCGTCCAGGCGGAAGGCCTTGGCCGGTGCCGCGGTGGCGGCGGTCAGCGCCTGGATGGGCGTGAGACCGGCCTTGGCCAGCAGTCCGATCTTGGATTGCAGGCTGATGCCGTAATCCGTACCTGGGTTGGGAGCGTCCGTCCCGGCGAGAATGGGCACCTCCGCCGCAAGCAACTGGTGGATGGCGGCGGTTGCGGCGTTGACATCGACAGCCTTGCGCAAATGGAAGGTTGTGTCCAGGTTCTTGCGGCCGCTGGCGGTCAGGTAGGGCTGAAAGCTTGCCTGCTCCGCTAGTGGCTTGCCGGTGGCCATGCCGCCGATCGATGAGAGCACCGACAGCGTGGGCACCACGAAGGCATGATGCTGGGCTGCCAGACGGCCGAAGCCGGGGTCGGGCTCCCGATCGACGAACAGGTGCATCAGCCCATCGGCATTGGCATTGAGCGCGGCCTCCGCACCCGCCAGGGTGCCCACGTGCACCACCGCCAGTTTGCCCCGTGCATGTGCTGCCTTGACCAGCGCTGTCAGCGTCTCGGTGGTGATCGTCGGAATGTGCGCGCCGTAGGTGCTGCCGTCATCAACCACAATCTTGATGTAGTCGGAGCCTTCGGCGATGCGCGCATCCACCCATGCCTGCGCCTCGGTCGGCGAGGAGATGGTCGGGATCTTGAAGCCATATTCCGTGCCGTGGCCGCCGGGCGCGGTCGCGAGCGTGCCGGCGGACCGCAGATCGGCCGCATACGGTAGCTTGCCCGCGGTGAGATCCGCCTTCATCGCCTGCGCGGCGTGCCAGTCGGTAAACATATCGAGCACCGTGGTGACGCCGAAGGCCTCGGATTGCTCCAGTTGGTCGGCGTTCCAGACATGGGCATGGGCGTCGATCAGTCTCGGTAGCAGTGTCTTGCCGCTGCCGCCGATGCGCGGGACGCCGTCAGGGGTCTTGGCGTTCTTGCCTATGGCCGCGATCTTACCGTCTGCTACCACGACGGTTACGTTCGGCTGAACGGCGTGACCGTCGAAGACCCGCACGTGCTCCACCGCAAAGCTTGTTTGCGCCTGCGCCACACCTGCCGCAAGCCACACCATCACGCCCGCTGCTGCTACCGCTCTGCTGTTTCGCATTGCAAGCTCCTTCTTTCCTCTCGCTGTTCTCTTC
>JBPCNO010000099.1:0-44952 GCA_051001135.1 Acidobacteriaceae bacterium | reverse complement strand
AAATCACCGCGCCCACCGAGCCTTAAGCCGGCTCTCAGCCGGAAGCCTTGCAGGCGGCTTCAGCCGCAATCAGGCGACTTTCAGTCGCAATTCAACCTACCGGCTTTCAGCCGGTAGTCGTTTAGCTCGTCGCGGTGATCCGGTCCGTCTGCTTGGACATCTGCGCCGTGCGCTCCAGCTTGTCCCAGTTGAACGGCCGTCCATCGAGCGCGCGCTTCATCGTCTTGAACAGCACAACCGAAAACACCTGCCGGTAGGCAAAGCGCTGCAGCCATATATGGAACAGCAGCCATCCATCGCCGCGGTTCGCCGGGTGACGCCGTTCCAGCGAAAACGCCAGCGCCGAGGTCACGAAGTCGATCACCAGGAAGGTGAGGAAGTAGGCGAGCAGTTTCTGAAAGCTGGCCGCGCTTGCCGCCTCCGGATGGAAGTGGCGATCGACCAGATAGTGAATCGTCCCGGCCACAAAGAACAGATCGATGAATGGCGAGACCAGCGGCAACAGCAGTTGGAAGATCAGAATATTTGGCAGCGCGAAGAATCCCATCGCACGGTTGTTGCGGAAGGCCTGCTTGTGTTTGAAGATCGCCTGCAGCGTGCCGAACGACCAGCGGAAGCGCTGCCGCATCAGCCCGCTGGCATTCACCGGCGCCTCGGTAAAGGCCAGTGCGCGATCCTCGTAGATCACCTTGTAGCCCTGCTGCAGCAGGTTCATCGTCAGGTCCGCGTCCTCCGCGACCGTATTTGCCGGATACCCGCCGCCCGTGCGCACTGCGCTCGTGCGCCACGCGCCGATCGCTCCCGGCACCACGGTCACCACATCGAACAGGTCGAGCGCGCGGCGCTCGAAGTTCTGACTTGTGATGTACTCCAGAGCCTGCCAGCGCGTCCACAGATTCACCCGGTTGCCCACCTTGGCGTTGCCCGCAACGGCGCCGATCTCAGGATCGGCGAAGTGGCACATCAGCCTGGTGACCGCGTCAGATGCGATCACAGTGTCGGCGTCGATGCCGACGTAGTAGTCCTCATCGATCTGCTCGACCGCGAAGTTCAGCGCCTCCGCTTTTCCCGCATTCTCCTTGTGCAGAACCTGCAGGCGTCCCGCTGCAATCTCGTCGGCATAGGCATCGCGCGCGACTTCATACGTCCGATCCGTCGATCCATCATCGATCACGATGGCGTGCAGATTGGCGTAGTCCGAGTTCAGCACCGAACGGATCGTCCGCACGATCACCTTCTCTTCGTTGTACGCCGGAATCAGCACCGCCACCCGCGGCTCGAAACCGCCGGGCGCCACTGGCGTCCTGCGTGTCCGCAGCCGATCGATCAGTGCAAACAGCCCCACCACCAGCAGGCGCGCGCTCATCAGCACGTCGCCCACGAAGAACACCGTCACCACAAAGCGGCCGAAGAAAGCGAAGAAGAAGAAGGCAACGGAATCGACGCGCGCCTGCCATTTCTGGTTCGGCGTGAGCGGCGGCATCACCTCCGCCGTGGTGCGGCCCATCAGCGCGGACACGGGAACGATCTGATATCCCTTTGCCCGCAATGTGTCGATCATCAACGGCAACGCCGCCACCGTGGCCGAGCGGTCGCCGCCGCCGTCGTGCATCAGAATGATCGAGCCGCGGAACTGCGGCTTGGTCTTCATCCGCGTCAGTTGCTCCATCACGCTATCGGTGATCTCCTGCGGCGTCCTGCGCGGATGCTCGTTCCAATCGTCGGTATCGATCTGGTCGCCGACAATCACATAGCCCATCTGCTGGATGCGATACGCGGGCGCGGCCTGGTCGTTGGTATCCGGCTGCTGATCGATCGAGTACGGCGGACGGAAGTAGAGCGGCTTAACTCCCAGCTTGCTGGCAAACAGCCGCTCCGTCAGGTTCAGTTCGAGCATCAGTTGGCGCGGAGAGATATCGCTAATGTCCGGATGGGTGAAGGTATGGTTGCCTATCTCATGCCCCTCGCGCACATAACGCCGCAGCAGACCCACATTATCCTGGGCCTGCTCGCCGATCACCATGAACGCCGCCTTCACGCCCTTCTTCTTCAGCACATCCAGAACCTTGGGCGTCCACTTCGGATCGGGTCCATCGTCAAAGGTGATCGCCACCTTGTCCGGATAGTAGCCGTAGTACTGCACCGTGTAGGGCTGCGGATACGTCACCATATTTTCATCGGTGATGGTCTCGTTATTCGCATCCATGTTGATGGTGCGCGAGCCCGCGTGCGGCACCCCCGTCACCCGCAGAATGTCTCCTTCACCTTCCGTGTTGATGTCGGCGCCGGCGGGAATCTTCTGCAGCAGAGCCGGAGCGCCGGGATTGCTGGGGTGGTCCCACACGCTCCACACAGACTGATCTTCTTCCCCCAGACGCCACAGCGCGAAGGTCTCCAGACCCATCGCGCGCGCGGCGCGCATCTCGTTCAGCACCGTCACACCATCCAGCAGCCACACCTGGTGCCGCACGTGTTCATCCTCGTCGTCATAGGCGAAGTGCGGGTTCAGCTCATCGCCTTGCAGATGGACGTCGGCGCCTGCGTCCACCGCCTGCTCCCACGCATCCTGCACCGACAGATCATCGACATTCAGCACCTTGCTCGATGGATGGCCCTTGACCGGCATCGGCACTGTCCAGTTGTAAGCGTAGTTGCCCACCGCGCAGATCAGCTTCTGCTTGGGAACCACCTTCAGCACCCGCCGGAGGTTCGCCTCGAACCAGTCCTGCGATGCGATCGGCCCCGGCCCGCTGCCGGTCTCATGCTGGTCGTAGTTCATCAGCACAATGCCGTCCGTATTGCGTGCCAGCAGGCTCAGTTCGTTGTCGTCCGCTGAGACGCCGGTGTTCACATACAAACGCAGGCCGCTGGCGTGCAGTTGCGCGCCCACCTCTGCGATGAGCGTGTGGTAGCCGTCCAGGGCATCGTCCGGCAGGTCTTCAAGATCCATCGAGAGTCCGCGGTAGCCAGGATTCGCCTTGAAGAAGGCGGCGAGCTGCGCCTCAAGATGCTGACGAGCGGCCGGGTTGTTGAGCATGCCGCCCACCGTATGGTCCCAGGTCTGGGTCAGCACGTTATAGTTCTGCAGCAGGGGGAAGATCTCCGTGTCTTCATGCGCCGCTACGAGGACGCGCCGTATCTTGTCCTGCGGATCCACTCCGTGCACGGTGCCGTTTGCGTCCACGACGTTGTAAGTATGAGCGGGAAACTGTGTCGTCACCGCCCCCTGGAGCGTCCCAGCCGCATCCGTCACATGCAGCCACTCCGGGAACAGGATATCTATCTGGTGGACGTGCGCCTTCAGCGAAGAATAGCTTCCCGGGTCGTCGTCCACATAGTAGGCGGCGCGCAGCCCCTCCCCCGTGTTCAGCGGTATCTCTGACGGGCGGCGGGTCGTCTTGCGGCGCGCAGGGCGCAGCCCGGCCCTCGGCCTGAGCTCCGAGGGCTGGCGAAACTTCAGCGCTCTGTAGTTGCGCTTCGGATGCGGCAGCAACAGCTCCGGCAGCTCTTCTTTATGAATGACGTTCAGGAAAAAGGCCACCAGCAGCAATGTGGAGACGACAGCCATCCCGTCCAGAATGCGCCTGAAGCGCTTCCAGCGTCGCCGCTGCGGATCGTAGAAGATCTGTCGACTCATGCCTGAAATTCAGCTTACAGGAATGGCAGACTGCAGCTTTCAGCTTCTAGCCTTTAGCAAGAACTTCGGCCCTTGCCGCTTGTCATCCTGAACGCAGCACGTAGTGCGGAGTCGAAGGATCTGCGTCTTCATAGCTTGGCGCCCGCGAACTCCGCTCGTCGATGCGCACTCTATTAGACCCTGCACAGTCAAGCTGGAAGCTGCCGTTCGGCTGGAAGCTGCCTTTTGCTGCAGTTATGCTGGAGGCTGCCTCTATGCGCCGACCCTCGCCTGTCACCATCGTGCTCGTCGCTGTCGCACTGCTCGCCGGCGCTGTGTTGCGGCTCTGGTTCATACACGCCTATCCCCAACTCAACGGAGACGGCCTCATCTACGGCGACATCGCGAAGAACTGGCTGCTCCACGGCGTCTACGGGCGTACTCTGCCGGGCCCGCATGGCAGCCGGGTTGCGCCCACTCTCATCCGCCTGCCCGGGTATCCGCTGTTTCTCGCCGCCTCGTTCCGCATCTTCGGTGTGGAGCACTACATCGCCGTGCTCCGCCTGCAGGTCGTCATCGATCTAGGCGCTTGCCTGCTGGTTGCCGCGACAGTCCGGCGCATCTTCTCCCGGGGCGCCGGCCTCGTCGCTCTCTTTCTCGCTGCCCTCTGTCCCTTCACGGCGAACTACGTCGCGGCGCCGCTCACCGAAACTCTCTCCATCTTCTGTGTCGCGCTCGGCATGTTCGCGCTGGTGCGTCTGCTGCTCTCGCCCGGCTGGCCGTCCATCGCGCTGCTCGCCGTCGCCTGGAGCTACGCCACGCTGCTCCGCCCCGATGGCGCATTGCTCGCCGTCGCCTCCTTCGCCGCAATTCTCGTTTATGGCCGCCGCGGCTTCGCGGGTCAGCCTCCGTTGGGCTTGGCTCGCGCCGTACGGTATGCGGTCGCAGCCGCCGTTCTCTCGCTGCTGCCGTTTGTCGTCTGGACCGCGCGCAACTGGCGTGTCTTCCATGTCTTCGAGCCGCTCGCCCCGCGCTATGCCACCGATCCGGGCGAGTTCACCGATCCTGGCTTCCTGCGCTGGACCAAGACCTGGGCGGTCGACTTCGCGTCCACCTACGAGATCTATTGGAACGCCAACAACGACCTGCTTCCCTTCAACGCTCTGCCGACTCGCGCCTTCGATTCGCCCGCGCAATACCGCCAGACGCGCGACCTCTTCTCCGACTACAACGCCGTCAACTCGCTCACCCCGGCTATCGATGCCCGCTTCGCCGCCCTCGCCACGGAACGCACACAGGCGCATCCCTGGCGGGTCCACGTGGAGCTTCCCTTGTTGCGCGTTCTGGATATGTGGTTTCGGCCGCGCACGGAGATGTTGAACATAGAGCTGCGCTGGTGGCAGTACAGCCTGCACCACTTGGAGACGGAGTTTGCCGCCGCCTACGCCGCACTCAACCTGCTTTACGTCGTCCTGGCCGTGGTGGGTATCTGGCGCTGGCCCGCCCATCGGGCGGCCCTGCTCGCCGGCATGCTGCTCTACATCGCCCTGCGCAGTCTGCTGCTCGCCGACATCGAAGCCCCGGAGGCCCGCTACACCATCGAATGCTTCCCCATGCTCTTCATCCTGGGCGCGGCAGCGCTCAAACCAGCTACTAGCTCCCAGCCGCTAGCCTCCAGCCAATCAGGTTCGGTGTCATCCTGAGCGAGCACCGCGAGTCGAAGGATCTGCGTCTGCTCTTCTCCAATAACCCCACTCCACCACACAAGCTGGAGGCTGCAGCTAGCGGCTGCCCTTACTTCCGCACGACCGCGGTATCCGGCCTGGTCTTGATCTTGAACAGATCCGCATCCAGCTTGGTGTTCACCTTGATGTTCGAATAGGTCGCCGTGCGGCTGTCGCCCTGGGGCTCGTCGAAGACCTGCTTCAGGCTCACTCCCTCCGCCGGGTCTACCCAGATGGTGACCTGGCTGAAGGTGTTGGCCACGCTCTGCTGCTTGGGCTTCAGTTGCAGCTTGGCCGTCATGGTGTTGCCGATCTTCTCCATACCACCGCAGCTCACCTGCCAGTTCGCTTCCAGGTCTTTCCCGCTGCCGCCGAAACCGAGCGTCAGAAAGCTCTCATACTGCGCCTGATTGGCGCCCGGCTTCAGAATGGTGAGCTGATTGATCGCCGGCTGGTAAAGCTGCAGTTCGCCGCCCGTATAGGTAACCGTCTTGGGAGCATTCTGGCCGTTCTGCTGCTTCACGTAGGCGGCCATCGACGTCGACGCTGCGCCGCCCGACCCATGGCGCTCAAAATAGATGGTGCCCGTCTGGATGTCATGCTCCTGCACCACCGCCTGCAGCACATCCCAACTGAAGTCCGCCTGCGCGCTCTCGAACTTCGCAGCCGCCACATCCATCTGCCGCAGCACCTTGGTCTGATCGCATTGCTGCGCACCGGCCACACTCGCGCCAAACGCAACTACCACTGCGACACACCCGCAGCACGCACCTCGAAAGAAATTCACTCGCCTCAACGCAACCCACCTCATACCTAACGCTGACCTGACCGCTGATCCCTGACCGCTGATCCCTGTTCTCTGACTACTCCCGCCGCGCCCACACCTTGTAGCTCGTCACCTTGCCGCTCGCGTCCTTGACCGTCTGCCAACGATCGATCACCACGTTTCCCGCAACCGGCTCAATGCGCTGCTGCAGTTCGCTGCGCAGCCGGTTATCATCCTGCGCGCCACGTTGCGCATCCCGCACCTGATCCGCGTTCACCTCAAAGGTGAAGGCATCGCCACCATCCGGCTGCACCAGCAGGTTGCGGCCGCCGCCAGCCTGGCTTTGCGGCCGGTCGTGAAAATTGATCAGCAGCGGCGACAGGAAGATGAACACCAGGATCGCCGTCACCATCACGTCGTAGTGGAAGCTTCCCCGTTCGTAGGTCCAGAAAAAATAACTCTTGAGCATCTTCATCACGGCGTTATCTCCCTCTTCTGAATCACGCGCTCGCCCCCCATGTACGGCGCCAGCACCTCCGGCACCTCTACAGACCCGTCCGCCCGCTGGTAGTTTTCGAGAATCGCCAGCCATGTCCGCCCAATGGCCAATCCCGACCCGTTCAGCGTATGCACGAACTCCGCCTTGCTCCGGCCCGCCGGACGGTAGCGGATATTCGCCCGCCGTGCCTGGAACGCCTGAAAGTTCGAGCACGAAGAGATCTCGCGATACAGACCCTGCCCCGGCAGCCACACCTCCAGATCATAGGTCTTGGCCGCGGAGAAGCCCATGTCGCCCGCGCACAGCAACATGCGCCGATAGGGCAACCCCAATCGTTCGAGGACCGTCTCCGCATCGCGTGTCAGCTTCTCGTGCTCGCTCTCCGACTCCTCCGGCCGTACGAACTTCACCAGTTCCACCTTTTGGAATTGATGCTGCCGGATGATGCCGCGCACATCCTTTCCATACGATCCCGCCTCGGAGCGAAAGCACGGCGTCCAGGCCGCCAGCGAAATCGTCAGCTCCGCGTCCCCCAACACCTCGTCACGAAACAGGTTGGTCAGCGGCACCTCGGCGGTGGGAATCAGCCAATGATCGTTCTCGCGGTACTCGCCCGGCACCCAGGGCTGTCCATCCTCGCAGCGGAAAAGGTCGGACGCAAACTTCGGCAGTTGCCCGGTGCCAAGCAACGACCGGCTGTTCACCATCGCCGGCGGCAGCACCTCGCGATAGCCGTGCTCGCGCGTATGCAGATCGAGCATGAAGTTGGCCAGCGCCCGTTCCAGCCGCGCGCCGCCATCCCAGTACACCGCGAACCGCGCTCCGGAGAGCTTGGCCGCGCGTTCCAGGTCCAGAATCCCCAGCTCCGCACCAATCTCCCAATGTGGCTTTGGCGCAAACTCAAAGACCGGCTTCGCACCCCAGGTCTTCTGCTCGATGTTGTCCTGCTCCGACTGGCCCGCCGGCACCTCCGCCGTCGGCAAGTTGGGCAGGCCAGACATCAGGTCGCGCATGGCGCGCTCAGCGTCCGCCGCGGCGGCATCCGCCTGCTCCATCCGTTCCTTGAGGGCGCGCGTCTCGTCGATCTCGGCGGTGGCATCTTCCTTCGCCCGTCGCTTGCGGGCGACCTCTTCGCTAAGCTGGTTGCGGCGCGCCTTCAGGTTCTCCGATTCGGTGATGCGTTCCCGGCGCTGCGCATCGAGCGCGGCGAAATCGCCCAGCAATGCCGCCGCATCCTGTCCGCGCGCGCGCAGCCTCTCCTCCACCAGCCCCAGGTTGGCCCGCACAAATTGCAAATCGAGCATAGGCCTTAGCTTAACGGACGCCGCCGCGAATCCCCAACATGCAGCCTGGCTAGCGCGCGGAATGCCCGCCATTACGGCGGCCACGCGCGATCTAGTCGTTATCCATATTCTGCCGCGCTCGCCGGAACGCAGCATCGCTCACATGCACCGACCCCTGAAACGGCCGATCGATATCCGCGATGGCCACCAGCAAGGCCGTGATGAGCAGGGAAAACGCAAATACCTGATAAGCATGCAGACCGGAGCTTGCCGAACCGAACATGCAGGATGACACGATCGTGACTACGCCCCCCACCAGCAGAACGAACCACAAAACCGTGGGGATACTGGAGACGCTCTGCAACTGCCTGGTGCGGCGATGCTGCGTCAATTCGCTGAGTTCATAAAGCGCGTGATCTTCGGCGGCAAGCTCAGTGGGCGATGCTGCCTTGACAGACATGAGCGTGTGCCACATCAGATGGTTGATTTGATTGCTCTGAAATCCGCCGCTGTCGTCGTGAGCCATGGCCGGCCACTCCTCTTTGATCATGACGTCGGCATAGGTGTGGCAGAGTTGCCTCAACTGCGTTGCTTGCGCTTGCGGCAGGCCCTCCGCCAGCCGATAGACATTCACCAGCGCATTTGCCTCCGAGGTCGCATTCACATCGGCGATGCCAAAGTCTGTCCACACCGTATAGAGCATGAAGCCGATGACCACGGCATAGGTGGTGCCGAGGATGCTCAGTTGCCAGCCGATCAGGTCGTTATGGGCGCGGCGTTTCTCCCACGACCAGAAACGATTCAGCGCTGCCATCAGACCGAGCGAGCACGCGACACCTACGACGATGATGAGAGCATTTTGCAAAGTATCCAGCATCTGTTGAAGGCATCTCCCGGTGCGCCACCCGTGTTTGAAATCCGCTGCGGCCGCTGGCGCCGAGAACTACTTTGACAGAAGTGCAGGCTCGTTCGCTACTGCTGTTTGCGATCCGCTGTCTGTTTGCTGTCTGCTGTGGCGATCTCCTTCAGGTAGACCGCGCTCAGGGTGCCCTTGCTGTGCGCGATCGGCAGCAAGGTTGGATAGAACTGCACAAACGTGGTGTCGACCGCGGCGTGCTCCGCATGGCAGGAGTAACAGCGCGCGGGCTGCGGCAGCAGCTTGCCGCTCACATCCTTATCGTCGAACTCGAAGAACGCCCACTTTCCGGGGAAGCGCGCCTCATCTTTGACATGCACCTCGAAGCCCATCATCGCCGCGCCTTGATAGTGGCCGCTGGTGTTGATCGAACCCTTGCTCTCCCCGCCCCGCACCTCGAGAACCAGCACCGTCTTATCCGGCCATACTCCTCGCTCCACAAACCCTCGATAGGCCTCCAGATCGACGAAGACGTTGTCAAACATCGACTGGCCTCCCATATCCATGTTGGTTGCATTGGCGCTCGCTGCCTTGGGGCTGTAACTCATGTCGATGCCGGAGCTCAGGAATATCCATTCGCGATAATTCTTCGGCGCCATCAGCCCGCCGTCTTTGGCATAGGCCGGCGTATATGGAGCGCGCGAGACGGGTGTGCTCGCCACGGGAGGATGAGTCTGCGCGGGTGGCGGCAGACCGGCCTTCCGCTGGCCCCACGCCAGCAGGCACACACCTGTCACCAGGGCGCTTGAGATACATGCGAGTGAGATCGATGCGACGTTTCTCGACATAGCCGCCCCTCCACGCTCCGACTGCAAGCGGAAGCCGCGTTGACGACGTTTCATCAACGTTGCGATTCCGCGAATGCCTATCCTACCCGCACCTTCGCGGAACTGTCCGTCCCAATGTGACAAGCTGTCATCGTTGCGGCTACGGTTTGGCGGAGACCGGGAGTGCGATACTGGACAGGCCTATGCGCCTCGCTCAGCGTCTCCTCTCGCTCCCGCTCATCGGTCTTCTCGGCCTTACCTCGACTCCTCCCGCCATGGCGTCCGCGTATGACGGCCATCCCAAGCTGGTGGTGCTGGTCGTCATCGACCAGTTCCGCGAGGATTATCTCGAGCGGTATCGCGCCGACTTCAAAGCCAAAAATGGCTTCCGCCTGTTTCTCGATCACGGCGCATACTTCCCCGACTGCTACTACGACTACGCCAACACCAAGACCGCGCCCGGTCACGCCACGCTCGGCACTGGCGCCTACACCGACGGTCACGGCATCAGCGCCAACGAATGGTGGGACCTGGACCGCAGCAAGGACCACCCCATCACCTCCGTGGAAGACGAGCGCTACCGCACCGTCGGCCTCATCCATGAACAGGAGGGCGCCGTCGGCGCTTCCCCGCTCAACGAACGCGCCTCCACGCTGGGCGATGAGCTCCGCCTCGCCAGCGGCGGCCGCTCCCGCGTCTACGGCGTCTCGCTCAAGGACCGCGCCGCCATTCTGCCTGCGGGCCATGCCGCCAATGGCGCCTTCTGGATCGATCCTGACTCCGGCAGCTTCGTCAGCTCCACCTACTACATGAACGCCTTGCCGGCGTGGGCCACTGCCTTCAACGCCGGGCCGCGGGCACAGCAGGCGCTCGACGAGGCGCACGTCACCACTCCAGGCAAATTCTTCAATCAGGTGGGTACCACCCCGGCCGCGAATACCTACGAGATCGATTTCGCCGAGGCCCTCATCACTAACGAACAGCTCGGTCACCACGCCACCACTGACATGCTGACGCTGTCGCTCTCCGCCAACGACATCCTCGGTCATCAGGTCGGTCCGGACTCTCCCCAGGAACGCGCCATGGTCGGCGCGCTCGATACGGAGCTCGACAGCTTCTTCACCTGGCTGGACAAGAATGTGGACGGCGGCCTGGCCAACGTTTGGGTCGCGCTCTCCGCCGACCATGGCGTCGCTCCCACGCCGGTCCAGGCCGCGGCCCTCGGCATGCCCGCCGCCACCTTCGATATCCCAAAATTGATGGCCGCGCTCAACGACGCGCTCAACGGCAAGTATTCGCCCGGCGAGAAGGTCGACTATCTGCTTTCGCATCAGGAGCTGCCGTACCTCGCGCTCAACCGCCCCGCCTTCGAGCGCGCCGGCGTCAACGAGCAGGAGGCCGAAGAGTCCGTACAGACGATGCTGCCGGCAGCTATCCAGACGCTGCCCGCGCAGCCTCCCATCCGGCCGCTGATGGCGCCGCCCGCCCCGCCGGTCGTGCCCCTCAACACCCCGGGAGCACGCCAGCGAATGGGCCGCCCCGCACACCCGGCGCGGCCTCTCAGCAAGAGCGCCGGGCCTCTGGGGAGTTCGCAATCCGCCGCCCTATCAACCGCCGCTGAATCCGTCCCGGCCGCGCCGGAACTGCTGCAGCCGCCCTCCAGCAAGGTCGCGCCGCATCCTGAGATCGTCGACACCTACAGCCGGCTCCTGCTGGCCTCCGGCTCCCTGCCGCCGGATGAGTTCGGCCAGCTCATCGCGCACAGCTACAGCCCCAACGGCGGCTGGTACGTCATGATCATTCCCGAGGCCTACCAGATGGGCGGCAATCCCGCCGGCACCGGCACCACCCACTTCTCCCCCTGGTCCTATGACCGGCACGTGCCGCTGGGCTTCTACGGAGCGCCCTTCACCCCCGGCATCTACCACGGCCGCGTCGCTCCGGTAGACTTCGCCGCCACCTTCGCGGCGCTGCTCGGCATCAACCAGCCCTCGGCCTCCGTCGGCCATATCCTCACCCAGGCGATACGCCCGGTCAGCGAGACCGCCGCCGCCGCTCACGGCAAGGGTCATCGGCGCGGCAGCAAAGCTGCGGGCGAAGCATCGGAGGGTATCTCCGACAAGCCTGCAACCGAGACCACGCCCGCCAACCACAACCCGCCACCCGCGGTCGTCACGCCCGCCCCTGCCAATCCATCCGCTCCCACCACCGCACCGCCTGCTGCCAGCCCAACGCCCGAAGCGCCGGCTACCCCGCCGCCTGCCAACACTCCGCCCGCGACTGCGCCCGCGACTGCGCCTCCGACTGCGCCTCCGACGGCTACGCCGCCTTCAACCAACGCGCCACCCCCAACCACTACGCCACCACCGGCGACTGACACCCCCCCCGGCAGCCAACCCTCTGGCAGTCCTCCCTCCGGAGGCGCCGTCCACCCGTGAAGCCCGACATGCGCGTACGCTTCTGCGGACTGGAGCTGCGCAATCCTATCGTCGCCGCCTCCGGCACCTTCGGCTATGGCATTGAGTTTGACGACGTGCTCTCGCTTGACCGCATCGGCGGCTTCGTGACCAAGGGACTCTCCCGCGAGCCCATGGCCGGCAACCCCGCACCGCGCATCATCGAAACCGCCAGCGGCATGATCAACGCCATCGGCCTGCAGAACATGGGTGTGCGCGCGTTCCTCGAAAAGAAGCTGCCGCCGCTGCGCCGTTATCCCGGCACCGCCTGTATCGCCAACGTCTTCGGCTTCGCCATCGAGGACTATGTTGCGGTCATCGAAGCCCTCAATGGCGCGCAAGGCATCGCGGCCTATGAGCTGAACGCCTCCTGCCCCAATACGAAACACGGCGGCATCACCTTCGGCGCCGATCCTAAACTCCTGGGCGAGTTGGTGGCCGCCACCAAGGCCGCCGCCAAGCGCCCCCTCATCGTCAAGCTCTCGCCCAACGTCACCTCGATTGCCGAGATGGCGCGTGCCGCCGAGACCGCCGGCGCCGACGCCCTCTCGCTGGTCAACACCTTTGTCTCACTGGCCATTGACGTTGAAACCCGCCGTCCGCGCATCGCCAACACCACCGGCGGACTCTCCGGACCAGCCATCCGTCCCATCGCCGTGCGCATGGTGTGGGAGGCGGCCAGGGCCGTCAGTATCCCCATCCTCGGCATGGGCGGCATCGTGCGAGCCGAAGATGCAGTGGAGTTCCTGCTGGCCGGCGCAACCGCCGTCCAGATCGGCACTGCCTCCTACGCCGACCCCCGCGCTCCCGAGCGGATCGCCCGCGATCTCGAACACTGGTGCGGCCACCACCACGTCGGACGCGTCGCTGAACTTACCGGCGCGCTCCAGACCGAATAGATTGCCCTCACGAAATCCGGGTGCCCCATGTCTCGCTCCTGAGACGTGGGCCTTCGCATCTGGCTCCGTGTACCTTGAGAAGCGATTACGAGAAGCGATTACGAGAAGCAATTACCAGCGCAAAAGAGCCCTCACCGAGGTGAGGGCTCTTTCAATTCCGTTTCAGGTTCGCTAGGCCACCCGCGAATTGTCGTTGCGGATCTCCGCCGGCATCCGGTGTTGCAGCAGTCTGGCTTCGCGCAGCGCCATGTCGGTGAGAAAGACCGGAGCGGGCGTCGCCACCGCAACCAATACCCAACTCATCAACGAGATCAGCAGGCCCATCACCGCCGCTGCCTGCAGACTCAACACAATGGGGATCTCCCACAGGTGCAGACTCAAGGCCCAATGCTGCATCGGCTGCACGTGATGGATGATCGCGAGCGCCAGCACGAACACGGCGATCGAGATGGTGCTCAGACCGATCAGCGCCACATCAACGGTGCGATGCAGCCGCTGCTTGTAATGGCAGTGCGCGCATTCTTCCAGGTGCTGTTCATAGTCCACCCGCATCGACGGCGTGATGCCGGAGATGTCATACCTCCAGCTCGAGAGGATGTCGCCCACAACCTGATCTGTGCACCTTGTCATAGCTTCCAAACGTATCCTCGCAACGAACGCGACGGGAACTGGTCGATTTCAATCCCCGGTTAACAGTTCAGATGCAACGGCTGCTCTCTGCAATTCTTTTCCTTTGAGACCGCCGTCTTCCTGAGTATAACAAGCACAAATGTGTTAAGTCCAGCTTCTACAAGCAGATAGCTTCAATGGGATGTTCCTGATGCGCCAACACCAGCTTGTTGGCCAGCAGGCTCATCCGGTCGCGCAGCGCCCGCTCTGCGCTCACCCGCGCAAGCTCCGGCAAATTGTTGCTCTCTGAAAGGTGCGCCAACACCACGAACGCCGCTCCGCCGTCGTAGTTCTTTTCCAGGTACTCGGCCGCGGCGTCGTTCGACAGGTGCCCTACCCGCGACATCACCCGCTGCTTCACGCTCCAGGGATAGGGGCCATCCCGCAACATCTCCAGATCGTGATTCGATTCCAGCATCAGCACATCGCAGCGCCTGAGCGCCTGCTTGGCGTTCTGCGGCATGTAGCCCAGGTCGGTCGCCATGCCTACCCGCACTCCCTCCGCCTCAAAGACGAAGCCCACCGGGTCCGCGGCATCATGGGGAATGGTAAACGGCAGTACGTCGATATCGCCGATGACGAAGCGTGTACCCGCCTCGAAGTACGCGACCGCCGGCAGCGCCGCCGCGTCACGCACCGGGCTCTCCTGCTCGTCGCATGGATCTTCGAGCGCCTGGTCTAAGATCGGATCCTCGGCGATCGGATCCTGGGCCGCGGCTGCCATCTCGGCCACACGATACGGCGCGTCTTCTACCGAACTGCCGGTCAGGCTCACCGCCGGCCTTACTGCTTCTTCCTGCTTGCGCCGCTCCAGCCACGCCGCGTAGGTCAGCCGCTTCTTCGGCAGCATCCACCGCACCCACGCGCGATGCGTCATCTCGGTGAAGTACACCGGAATGCCCAGCTTGCGCGCCAGCACCGCGACGCCTTGCACATGGTCCTGATGTTCATGGGTGATCAGGATGGCGTCGAGTTCGGCGGGGTCCTCCCCCGCGAGCGCCATGCGCCGCAACAACTCGCGGCAGGAGAGCCCTGCGTCGACCAGAATCCGTGTGCGGCTGGAAGCGACAACCGTGCTGTTTCCCCGGCTCCCGCTCGACAGCACCGTCATCCGCACCATAGGGATCAGCATACCCCCAAAGCGGTCCCGCCGCGCAAGACAAATTGCACCAGAAATGCGACAGTCAGGGATCAGTTGTCAGGGTGTCAGGAATCAGGGATCAAAATCCGGCCTCTGAACTCGCGCCACTCTGCGTCCCCTGAATCCTGATCCCTGATCCCTGATCTCTGATCTCTCCTACACCACCGGCACCGTGGCTCCCCGCCCACGCCGCCACAGCTCCAGCCGCTCCAGCGCCTCGCGCTTCTGCTCCGGATGCCGCTCCGCCTGCAGTTGCCAGTACACCACCGCCTCCAGCGTGCGCGCCTCGATGTACGGAGCGATCTCTTCCCACGGCGGAGCATCCGGATAGGCCGCCAGCGCCGTCTCCATGCCCTCCGGAGCGGTGCGGATCATGCAGGCAATGTCCCACGCCGCCGGCCCGATGCAGGCGTCTTCGAAGTCCGTCCACAGCAGGCCCGTGGGCGTCTTCAGCAGGTTGCGTTTGTGCGCGTCGCCGTGGATCGGCTGCACATTCTCGCCACCATAGCGCAGCTTCTCCGCCAGCAGCCAGTGCGCCTCGCGCAGCGCGATCAGGTCGATGCCCAGCAGCGCCCGCCGTCCCTCCAGAAACTTCATCCAGCGCGTGATCTCGTCGAAGATTCCCAGCAGCGGCAGCTCCGCCGCCCGCGACGGCGGGTACTCGCGCAATACGCGGTGCAACTCGCGCAAGAGTCCCGCTGCTTCCTGCGTCGTGACGGTGTAGTTCGGGTCATGGTCCACATACTGCCAGAAGCTCATAGTGAAACCATCGTTCACGTGCGGTCCCGGCGGCAGCAGATCGCTCGGGGGCACCACCGGCACCCCCTGTGCATGCAGAAAACCCGCGATGTTCAGGTCGCGCGCCAGCCACGCGCTCACCGGCCGCCGCACCAGCGCCGTGGTGGTGGCGACCCGCGCCAACAGAGGCGCCGGCTGGAGATGCAGCAGCAGGTTGGCGCCATCGGAAACCACTTCGACCTCGCGCACCGTGATGCCATGCGCCTCCGCCACCTGCCGCGCCGCCGCGATCGCCCCTACACTCAATGCATCCATGCGCCTCTGCTCCTGCCTGCTGATCTTTGCGCTGCCACCTGCCGGGTGCCCCATCCTGAGCAAAGCGAAGGGTGGGTTTATACCTGATCCCTGATCCCTGACCCCTGATCCCTGACCCCTGCCTAGCTGCAAGCCAGGAGCTAGGAGCCGTATTGATAAAACCCGCGCCCCGACTTCCGCCCCAGCCATCCCGCATCCACCATCCGAATCAGCAGCGGACACGGCCGGTACTTCGGATCGCCCAATCCTTCCTGCAGCACACGCATAATGTCCAGGCACACATCGAGCCCGATGAAGTCCGCCAAGGTCAATGGTCCCATAGGATGCGCCATTCCCAGTTTGAAAACCTCATCCACTGCTTGGGCCGTCGCCACCCCTTCCATCACCGCATACATGGCCTCGTTCAGCAACGGCATCAGCACGCGATTGGAGACGAACCCCGCCGCGTCGTTCACCTCGACCGGCGTCTTGCCCACCCGCTCCGCCAACCCCTTCACCGTATCGTAGGTGGCCTGCGTGGTCGCCAGTCCGCGAATTACTTCCACTAACTGCATCACCGGCACCGGATTGAAGAAGTGCATGCCAATGACCCGCTCCGGACGCTTGGTCACGCCTCCCAGCCTGGTGATCGAGATGGACGAGGTATTGCTCGCCAGGATGACGTCCGGCCGCAGCAGTCCATCCAGTTCCTCGAACAGCGCCCGCTTTACCTCGAATCGTTCCGTCGCCGCTTCAATCACCAGATCGCACTCGGCCAGCCGCGTGCGGTCGAGCACGCCCTCGATCCGGGCCAACGCCGCGGCTGCGTCTTCGGCCGATAGCTTGCCTTTGGTTCGCTCGCGATCCAGGTTCTTGCGAATGGTCTCCAGGCCCCGATCCAGAAACCGCTGCTCCACCTCCGCCAGCACCACCGCCACGCCGCTGCGCGCAAACACATGCGCGATCCCATTGCCCATGGTCCCCGCGCCGATCACGCCGACGCGCCGTATCTCCAACTCCGGTTGCTCCAACTTCCCCTGTTCCGCCATCCGCTCTCCATACTCTCGACACTCTCGACAAAAGTCGAGAAGCAAGACACCCGAGTGTACCAGCCGGATTGCGACCGGCCAATGATCGCGGCCGCGGGCAGACGCTCAGCCTGATCCGCAGTTCACGTGACGTGTTATGCGTATGCAGCTTTGATCAGTGTGCCGATGGAAAGCAAACTGGAAGGTTCGAGAGCGCCGCCGCTAAACCGCGGCCAAATGATGCGGGAGGTTCAGCGTAAACCGGATGCGATCAATCTCCTGCAGCGGTTTGAGAAACGCCGGCTCCTCCAGCGGCCAGGAACGACGAAACTGATTGTGCCGAGCAGACGATGACCGTCGGAGTTGCGGGCAGTCCGCCAGATGCAAGAGCGAGGCTGAGCAGATGGGCTCAGCGGAAGCCCTCTGCCAGCATCAGGTCGCTGGTGACTTCATCGATGTCGGTGTAAGCCAGCCAGGTTCCATCAGGGGATACAGCGAGACCACCCCAGCAGCCCAACTCCTTGCCAACCTGGAGGCGGCGGGTGACCTTCGAGGAGGCAAAGTCGAAGAAGGCAATGGTGGAGGTGGTTGAGGTTCGATCGGCGATGAAATATATACCAGCGGGAGTAAGTGCCCAATCGGCAGGGGTGCGCAGCTTCGGCATGCGGGCGAGAGGCCGTTCCTGACCCGAGACGGTGGAGAGAACGCGAATCTCTCCACCGAGGTCGCCAGGATATTCATAGAAGAAATAAAGCAGCTTCCGATCGCCGGACTCCCGCGTGAACCAGCCCTCCGTTGTGCTGATGTGGATGGGCGTTCCACCACCCGGAGCGATCTTGTAGACTCCCGGTTTGCGGGAGTTGCCCGATTTGAAGTAGATCCAGTGCCCATCGCGGGACCAGGTCGGTACAGAGGGGTCGAGGTCTGCAATAGGAATCATCCTGGGGATGGCTGTAGCCGGGTCTACCAGGTAGATTGCCGGTCTTCCGGTAACACGCGAGTCAAGGACAAGCTGACGACCATCTGGAGACCAGCTCGCGCTTCCGGTGGAAGCGCGGAAGCGAGTGAGTTGCACGGCATCGCTTCCATCGAGGTTCGAGATCCACACCTCTTCCCAGCCGGAGCGAGTGGATTGGAAAGAAATCCGCTTGCCATCGGGAGAGATAGCAGGGTACTTCTGCAAGCTGGTACTGGGAGCCAAAACTCTTCGCGAGAGCATCGCATCCTGCTGCAGATCAACTCTCCAAAGGGTCCTCCTAAGAGAGTACTTGACATAAGCCAGCCGTCTTCCTCGTAACGCAATCGCCGGCTCCTCGGCATTCGCATTCGCATCGGCGGCAAAGGGCAGCCTGTGGGTTGAGCCGCCATCCTTGCCGATCTCGAACAGAGCGCCATCTCTCGTGAAGATCACGCGCTGGCCGTCGGAAGACCAGACGAAGCTTCCAACCCACTTTGACCGCAGGATCAATTTTGCCGTCCCGCCGCTCCGCGGCATGGAGTACAGGTCCGAAAAATTTACGTCCGAGAAGCAGCCGAAGGCGACCGTGGAACCGTCGGGAGAGTAGGTCGGCTGGTACGCGTGAACGCATGCGGAAGGAGTGACAAAGTCGCGGACAGCGCCGGTCTCCGGTGTGACCACGTGCAGCGTCCCGGCGTATTGATAGATAAGCTCGCGACCGTCGGGCGACCAGCTTGGCCGGTCGATCCCATAACCGGGTTGCGGGAACTGTACAAGCCTGCGCTCCGGGCCGCCGCGAGCGGAAATCAAAAAAAGTCCAACGCCTGACGCGGACTGTCGAAGAAACGCGATGGTGCTCCCATCGGGCGACCACGCCGGAGAAAGCCATCCCGAAGGATGTTGCGTCAGGCGTTCGATGTTCTCCGTGCCGACCACTTTCACATACAGGTCGAAGCGCTCGGGTGCTTCGCTCTTCCCCCCATCCCAGCCGAAGGCGACCTGGCTGCCATCGGGCGAAAAGGCCGGGGATATCTCTTGTCCCGGCAGCGTGGTCAACGGGACGATGGTCACATCCTCCGCCACGCCGTCCTGACCGCCCGACGGGCGCATTCTGAAGTGGAAAAAGAGTGCCGTCGCCAGCCCGGCTGCGAGTACGGCCAAAGGTGTGAGAGACAAGACTGTTCGCACGCGGCTGGGTGCCGTCTCGGGCACGGCTGGCGGAGGCGGAGGGCTGGCCGGCACTGGTGAAGTGCTGTGCGCCGGCTCTGTCGAGGCGATGAAGCGGTAGCCCCGGCGAGGAAGAGTCTCTATATATTGCGGCTGGTCGGCGGAGTCACCCAGCGCGTCGCGGACACGGTTTACCGCGGCATTCAGCCCATGCTCGAAATCGCCGAACGACTCGGCGGGCCACAGCCTTCGCTGCAGTTCTTCGCGGCTGACCACTTCTCCCTGCCGCTCAAGCAGCGTTGCCAAAACCCGGAAGGACTGTCCGGGCAGACGGATGCGAATACTTCCCCTCCGCAGTTCCTGACTTCCGAGGTCTACCTCGAAGGGGCCAAAGCGAAAAACTTCCGCGGATTGAGCCACATCACGCACGGGCCACCCGAATCGGTTTCCAGACGAGTTTACCGCCGAAGTACAGCGGTGACCCAGATAAGTGACGAAATGCGATAAGTGACGAAATGCGATGCTGCGAGGCCACTTAGACGGTGAGGTACTTGCGACCTCGATGGTACGCAACGGTCATGGAGGTAGCGAGATAGAAGGCCAAGGATGCGGGGCACCGCTGGAGGTGCCGCCGTGGATGTCCGCTACCTATCTGGCCCTGTGGTTCTGGCTTTCGCGCTCGCTGCGAACGCTGCAAATTGTCAATCGAATGAAGTCTCGGCGAGGCCCGCGCCGGGAATGCAGCAGCATTTTGTCTGTAACAACGGATACACCGCCGCGCTGTGCCGGACGCAGATGGATGTATTGCGCGAGGTACTGGGCCGGTATCCGGCGGGCGATCTGGGAGAGTGGACGTGGGTGCTGGTCCGCTCAGAAGATTGGAAGCCGATCAAGCGGCGGCTTCGCCTTGACCCGGATAGCCCGGCCTTCAGCTTTCTGGAACGCCGGGAGACGTTTATTGAAGAGGCGCTGGTTGCTCCGGTGCCGGGACGGAGCGCTGAGCTTATCACGCAGTGGTCCAGCAGCATCGATGACTTGCTGACGCTGGCGATCACCCACGAGCTTGGACATGCGTTGTGCAACGAAGCGGATGAGCACAAGGCGGATGCATACGGTCGGCTACTGCGTGCGGGCAGGCTCCACGTTTGCAGGTAGATCGGGGAGGTCGCCCTCATGGCCAAGACCCACTGGCTGTCGGAGCGCAAGCTCGCCCTTTCGCCGCTGGTCAAGCAAACGCGGCTTCAATCGCAACTAGTCACCAGTTGGCCGTCATCACTTCGTCGGAGATACATGCCCGTCCAGCGTAGCCCGCGGCCACGATCGCGCTCAGCAGCAGAAATCCCGCCACCGCAAACAGCCCGCTGGCATACGCCCCGGTGGACTGGCGCAGCCATCCCATCAGGAACGGCCCCACGAACCCGCCCAGATTTCCCAGCGAATTGATCAGCGCGATGCCGCCGGCCGCCGCTTCTCCCTCCAGCCCGCGCGACGCCAGAGTCCAAAAGACCGGCATGGCCGCGAACACTCCGCCTGCGCCGAACGAGAACCCCGCGACCGCGAGCACCACATGGTGCGCGAACGCCGCCATCCCTACACCTGCCGCCGCCACTATCCCGGCGATCACCAGCCGCCACACCTGCTCCCGCACGCTGTTCGCACGCCGATTCCACAGCCACATCAGCGCGGCTCCAAATGCGTATGGAAGCACCGTCGTCCAACCCGCCATGCGCACGCTCAGTCCCAGATGCGTCAACATCTTCGGGATCCAGAACCCCAGCCCGTAGAGACCGATCATCAGCCCGAAGTACACCGCGCTCAGCGCCAGCACACCGCGGTTCATCAAAGCCTGCCGCAGGCTGCTGTGCGGCGGCGATGCAGCCTGCTCCTGCGCCAGCATCCGCCGCACACGCTGCTTCTCCTCGCCGGTCAGAAAACGCGCTTGCTCCGGGCCATCCGGAAGCAGGCGCAGCACCATCAACCCCAGCACCACCGCAGGTAGCCCTTCCAGCAGAAAGAGCCACTGCCAGCCGGCCAGACCCAGGCTCCGATTCAACTCCAGCACCGAGGTCGAGAGCGGTGATCCGATCACGCTCGATACCGGAATAGCCAGCAGGAACAACGCGTTCAGCCGCGTGCGCTGGGCTGCGGGCAGCCAGTACGTCAGGTACAAAATGATGCCCGGAAAGAAGCCCGCCTCCGTCACACCCAGCAGAAATCGCAACGCCAGATACGACGCCGGGCCGCGCGTCAGCGCCATCATCGCCGACACCACGCCCCACGAGATCATGATGCGTGCGATCCAGCGCCGTGCGCCGAACCTGCGCGGCGCCAGATTGCTCGGCACCTCCAGCAGCAGGTACCCGACAAAGAAGATTCCCGAGCCCAGACCGAACATCCGGGCGCTGATGCCCAGGTCCTGGTTCATGGTCAGCGCTGCGTAGCTCAGGTTCACCCGGTCCAGATAGGCCACCAGGTAGAGCAGCATCAGGAACGGCATCAGCCGCCGCGCGAGCTTGCGGAAGAGCGCCCGGTCGAACTCCGGGTCTGTCTTCCGGTCAATCAACGGGCTCATCGGTGGGTCGTTGTCCCCATTGTTCACGGAGCCGCCTCACCTGCGTCCGCCTTCGCACCGGTCTAGCAGCGCACCAGAACGCAGGTGATGTTGTCCTTGCCGCCGGCCTCATTCGCCGCCGCGATCAGCCGCTGACAGATCGCATCCAGGTCGCCGCCGCCCGCAGTCTCGCACAGCATGCCTCCAATGGAGGCATCGCTCAGCTCCCGCGTCAATCCATCGGAGGCAAGAAGGAATAGATCGCCATGCGTCAGCGCGACCTCCTGCACCTCCGGCACAACGTCGGCCCGCGTGCCAATGGCCCGGGTGATGACGTTCTGCATGGGCGAGCGCCGCGCCTGCTCCTGGGTCATCCGCCCCGAACGGACCTGCTCCTCCACCAGCGAGTGGTCGCGGGTCAGCCGCTCCAGCCGTTCTTCGCGATAAAGGTAACAGCGGCTGTCACCCACATGCACCACCCACGCCTTCGCCCCCCGCAAGCGCAAGCCCACGAGCGTCGTGCCCATGCCCTCCAGCCGCCGGTCCCGCTGGGCAGCGGCAAACACCGTCGCGTTGGCCTGGCGCACCGCCGCCTCCACCTGCGCGGCGCTCGGCTCGCCCGCGCACATTGCGGACAGCGCCTGTTCCACCGCCATGCGGCTGGCCGTCTCGCCCGCCGCCGCGCCGCCCATGCCATCGCACACTACGAACGCTCCCTCGTGAGCCCCGTCCCCACTGCACGCGCCCCAGGCGTCCTCGTTGGCCCGCCGCGCGCGGCCGCGATCCGTCGCCCCCGCATGCTCCAACACCCACGGCTCTGCTACTGCGCCGCCCCTCCGCTCTTCCCTCATCGAGTGCGCTTCAATCTTGGTAATGGCTGCGCTCCAGAATTCGCTGTTCCCTGCAACTTCTCATGCTAAGCCGCTTCGCGATCGGCCTTTTTGGAATACGCACAGGCGCGCCTTACCACTTGCCGCACTGCGCCTCTCTTCCGTAACCTTTCGGGTTCTCCGCAGGGCGTTGCCACCCAGGCGCCCACATCCATGAGATGCGCATGGCAGACGATGGCCGCCTACTGCGCCGTCGCACCGCTGGCCTGGCCTCCGCTCGCCTGAAACGTCCGATCGGCCGGCAGCACCATCACCTCCACCCCGCTCGCCGCGCCGGCGCTGCGGTACACCTGCTCGGTGGCCTTGCGGAAGTCCTCCGGCTTGGCGTGCGGAATATCGGTAAAGGTCTGCGGATTCCGGTCAGTCAGCGGAAACCACGAGCTCTGCACCTGCACCATGATGCGATGCCCGCGGCGGAAGGTGTGGTCCAGGTCGGGCATCTCGAAGTCCACCTCCGTCACCTTGCCCGGCGTCAGCGGCTCCGGCTTCTCCCAGCTCTTGCGGAACTTCGCCCGCATCGGTTCGCCCCGCACCATCTCCTGGTAGCCACCCATGTGCAGCGGCGGTGGCCCCAAAACGCGCTTGTTGCCTGAAGTCGCATCCGCGGCATCCGGATAATCGTTCGGGTACACATCGATCAGTTTCACCACAAAATCCGAATCGGTTCCCGAAGACGCGATCTTCAGCTTGGGCGAGATTGGTCCGGCAATGGTCACATCCTCCTGCAGCGGCTCTGTCTCGTAGGTCAGCACATCGGGCCGCTTGGCTGCGAACCGCTGGTCGTCCACCATATAGCGTTGTGGCACCGTGTCGGTTACGTATCCCACGAACGGCACCGGGTGCGCCGGGTCGCTCACGTACTCGTCGTATGCTTTGCCGGCGCCCTCATTCCCCGCCGGCGGATCGAACGACAGCTTGCCGCCCGCATGCAAGTAGAGCGTCTTCGCCGCGGCGCCGGCCGGCGGCCAGCTCGCATACTTCCGCCACACGTTGGTCCCCGTCTCGAACATGTACGCCTCCGGCGGCGTCTCGCCTTTGCCCTTCAGATAATGCTCAAAGAACGGGAACTGAATATCCTTGCGAAAAAACTCGCCCGTCTTGGCGTCGAAACTCACATCGCCCAGACGATCGCCGTCCGTGGACGCCCAGCCGCCGTGTACCCACGGCCCTTCGACGATGGTGTTCGGCGTTCCCGCATTCTCCTTCTCGATGGCGCGGTAGGTGCGCCACGGCCCGCTCAGGTCCTCCGCGTCGTACCATCCGCCCACCGTCATCACCGCGCAGTGGATGCCGTGCATATGCTGCGACAGATCGCGCGGCTTCCAGTAATCGTCATAGGTATCGTGGGAGAGCTGGTCGGCAAACAGCGGACTTGTCCCCTTCAGGTCCACCGTTTCAAGCGTGGAAGTGGGCGTCGCCGTCAGGAAGAACTGATACGCATCCGGGGTGCCCATCTCGAACGGCATTACCCGCGTCCTCTTCTGCTCCGCCGGGGTCTGCGGCTCCGCGAATGGACGAAAGAAGTTGTAGAAGCCGAAGTTCGCCGCCAGCATGAACGCCCCGCCATGGTACCCGTCATCGCCCTCGAACAGATTGGTCATCGGCGCCTGCGGGCTCGCCGCCTTGATCGCCGGGTGCGAATCGATAATGCTCGCCGAGGTGTAGAAGCCGGGATAGGAGATCCCCCAGATTCCCACCTTGCCGTTATTGTTCGCCACCGTCTTCAGCAGGTAGTCGATGGTATCGGAGGTGTCGGAGCTGTCGTCCACATCGTTGTTCGAAGCCTTGTGGTCGATATGCGGCCGCATCTCCACGAACGTGCCTTCGGAGAGATACCGCCCGCGCACATCCTGGTACACGAAGATATAGCCCGCATTCGCAAACTCCTCGGAGGGCCCCAGCTTCTCCTTGTACTGGTCCACGCCATACGGCGCCACCGAGTAGGGCGTCCGGTCCATCAGGATCGGCCACGCCTGCGTGTGGTCCTTGGGCACGTAGACGGAGGTGAACAGCCGTACTCCATCGCGCATGGGAATGCGGTACTCGTACTTGGTGTAGTGCGCCTTCACATACGCTTCTTTGGCCGCATCCGGCTTCTCCTGTGCCAGCACGGGCATCACCGTGCATGCCGCGCACACCATCACCGCTGCCCCTGCCATCCACCGCGCGCTCGCTCGTACCATCCACCCTCCTGAGAATTGCAGTGACAACAGTAAATCACTCCGCCCGGCCGGTGCCCCGCATCTCAACCAATGTGCCGGCAACCGGACCGCGCCACTACTGCGCGAAAACCGCCTTTCTGGCGCACGTCTTACCTGTTACTATGCAGTCCTCATAGACTCCCTCACCGGCCCCCCTGGACCCAAAGCTCCACCATCCGCGGAGGCGCAATATGCCGGAGAATGTGGACATTTACGACGGTGTCTATCGCAACTGTGACCGCGACGTCTACCGGCAGGTGCGCATCGACACCTATGGAGAGGACCTCGGCCAGACCGGCTGGACGGTCGTTGAGGAGTCCAACCAGATCCCCCGGCTGCTCGCTCTTCGCGCGGGTTCCTCGGTGCTTGAAATCGGTTGCGGCTGCGGCGCCTATGCTGTCTGTCTGGCACAACAGGTGGGGTGTCGCGTCATCGGCCTCGATATCAACGCCGAGGGCATCCGCCACGGCAAAGAACTCGCCGCCACCCGTCATGTGACGGCGACGGTGCAGTTCGACCAGTGCGATGTCGCCCGTGGTCTGGTCTTCGCCAGCGAGACCTTCGATGCCGTCTTCTCCAACGATGCCTTGTGCCATATTCCGGCGCGCGATTCGGTCTTGCGGGAGATGTTCCGGGTGCTCAAACCGGACGGCCGCATGCTCTTCAGCGACGCCCTGGTGGTTGGCGGCATGCTCTCGCACTACGAAATCGCCATGCGCAGTTCGCTCGGCTACTACGTGCTCAGTCCGCCGGGAGAGAACGAGCGGTTGATCAAAGCAGCAGGATTCCGTCAGCTCGAAATCATCGAGACGACGGGGAACGCCGCACGCGTCGCCAGCCTCTGGTACCAGGCCCGCCAGCGCCGCAAACAGGAACTGCTCGCCATCGAAGGTGAGGCCAGCTTTGACGCACTGCAACATTTCCTGAAGTGCGTCCACACCCTGACCAGCGAAGAACGCCTGTTGCGCCGCGTCTATGTCGCCCACAAGCCCGGCTGACTTTGCGACCCTCGGGTGCCCCATTCTGAGCGCAGCGAAGGGTGGGTGGAGTCGCTGGACGGATGGGTCATTGGACGGGTCATTGGGTGCCCCATTCTGAGCGCAGCGAAGGGTGGGATGGGCCACAACACGGCGCCGATTCTTCGCCACACGACTTCGTGTCAGCGGCGAAACCTTACTTCCCCTGCGCCGAATCCAGACGCGCCTGCGCATCGTGCATCTGCTCGTTGGCGCGCTCGTAGCGCTCGGGATTGTCGCCCGCCTCATTCCACATCGTCTGCCCTTCGTCGAGCTCGCGTTGCGCCGCGCTGGTATCGATCTCTTCCGGCTTCTGCGCACTCTCCGCCAGGATAGTCACGCGGTTGGGCAGCACCTCGGCAAATCCCCAGGCCACGAAGTAGCGTTCGTCGCCTGCCTCGCCGCCGTGGATCTTCACATCGCCCGCGCCCAGCTCCGCCAGCAGCGGCGCCGCGCCGAACAGCACCTCCAGGTACCCGTTCTTGCCGGGTAGCTCGACCGCATCGGCCGTCTTGTCGATAAGCATCCGGTCCGGCGTCACCAGCCGGACCTGCAACTGAGTCTCAGCCATGGTCGCGGACTAAACCGCCGCTCCCTGCAGCTTCTCCGCCGCTTCCAGCACGTCCTCAATCGCGCCCTTCATGTAGAAGGCCTGCTCCGGCACGCTGTCGTGCTTGCCTTCGATGATCTCCTTGAAGGAGCGCACCGTGTCTTCCGTCTTGACGTACTTGCCCGTCGCGCCGGTGAACACCTCGTCCACGTGGAAGGGCTGCGACAGGAAGCGCTGCACCTTGCGCGCGCGCTGCACCGTCAGCTTGTCTTCATCCGAGAGCTCGTCGATACCGAGAATGGCGATGATGTCCTGCAGGTCCTTGTAGCGCTGCAGGATCCGCTTCACCCCCTGTGCGACGTCGTAGTGCTCCTGCCCCACGATGCGCGGCGTCAGGATGCGCGACGTGGAGGCCAGCGGATCGACCGCCGGATAGATACCCAGCTCCGACAGCGGCCGCGAAAGCACAGTGGTCGCATCCAGGTGAGCGAAGGTGGTGGCCGGCGCCGGGTCGGTCAAGTCATCCGCCGGCACATAGATCGCCTGCACCGACGTGACGGAGCCGCGCTTGGTCGAGGTGATGCGCTCCTGCAACTCGCCCATCTCGGTGGCCAGGTTCGGCTGGTAGCCGACGGCCGATGGCATGCGCCCCAGCAGCGTCGATACCTCGGAACCCGCCTGGGTAAAGCGGAAGATGTTGTCGATGAACAGCAGCGTGTCCGCGCCCTGCTCATCGCGGAAGTACTCGGCGATGGTCAGCCCGGTTAGCGCGACGCGCAGACGCGCTCCGGGCGGCTCGGTCATCTGCCCGTAGACCAGTGCGGCTTTGGACTTGGCGGGATTCTTCAGGTCGATCACGCCCGACTCCTGGAACTCCAGCCACAGGTCCGTACCTTCGCGCGTCCGCTCGCCTACGCCGGCAAAGACCGACACGCCGCCGTGCTTGGAGGCGAAGTTGTTGATCAGCTCCTGGATGATCACGGTCTTGCCCACGCCCGCGCCGCCGAACAGGCCGATCTTCCCGCCCTTGAGAAAGGGCTGGATCAGGTCGATGACCTTCACGCCGGTCTCAAACATCTCCTCCGAGGTGGACTGCTCATCGAACAGCGGCGCCGAGCGGTGAATGGGCCGCATCTCCTTCGCATTCACCGGGCCCAGTTCGTCCACGGGAAGGCCGATGACGTTCAGGATGCGTCCCAGCGTCGCCTCGCCCACCGGCACCATGATGGGGCCTCCGGTGTCGATCACCTTCATGCCCCGCACCATGCCCTCGGTCGATTCCATGGCCACGCAACGCACCCGGCCCTCGCCGATGTGCTGCTGCACCTCGATGATCACGTTGATCGGGCTGGGCACGTCAAAGCCGTCGCTCACCACCCGCAGCGCCTGGTAGATGGACGGCATGGTTGCTTCTTCGAACTGCACATCGACCGCCGGTCCGGAGATCTGGATCACCCGGCCCAGGTTCTGCTTCTCGCCGTCGTCTTTGCCAGCCCTGCCCTTGCCGCCCCTGTCTTTTCCGCCTAAGTACTGCGCGCCCTGGTCCTGCCCCTCGCCCATCCCGACGACCGGGTCGCCCTGCTGCTTCTGCTTGGTATTGTTGTCCATAGGTCCTGTCCTTAACGCATTTCACAACTGGCAACGCAGACGTACTTTGACCATCCGCGGTCATCCGGGTGCCCCCATCCTGAGCGACCCGTCTTTGGGAGCGAAGGGTGGGAGACCGCACTACTTCACACCCAGAACGCTTATGTTGTTCCCTCAACGCCCTAAAGCGCCGCGGCCCCGCTCACAATCTCGATAATCTCTTTGGTGATGGCCGCCTGCCGCACGCGGTTCATGGTCAGCGTCAGGTCGTCGATCATCTCCGATGCATTGTTGGTGGCTGAATCCATCGCGGTCATGCGCGCCGCATGCTCGGACGCAACCGACTCCAGCATCGCCCGATAAAGCTGCGTGCTCACGAAGCGCGGCAACAGATCGCGCAGCATCTCACCCGGATCCTGCTCGTAGATATAGTCGACCTCAGCCGTCCCGAACCGCCTGGCTTCCTCATCGGCCTCGGCCGTATCCGCCTCCGCGAGGCTGACGCCGGCGGTCTGCGCCGCATGGCCCGCCCGCTCGCGCTCTTCCCGGGTCGGCTCTTCGGCCTGCGCCACGTCCCGCTTCCCCGGCTCGGCCAGCGGAATCATCCGCTCCACCACTACGCGCTGCGCGATGACCGACTTGAATTCGTTGAAGACCACATAGGCTGCGTCAATCTCGCCGTGAACGAAGCGATCCACGATCTCCCGCCCCAGCTCACTCACGCTGTCAAAGCTCAGCTTCTCGAGCATGCCCGGATGATCGCCCGTAATCTCCACCGGCGCGCTCCGTTCCCCCCGCCGCCGCAACTGCTGCATGTGGCCTTCATCGCTCAGGCGGTGGTGCTGTTCGGCCTCGTCCTCGGTGGCCGCCTGGTCTTCTTCCATCTGCGCCGCAGGGTAGCGGCGGCGGAAGATGTCCCGCGCCTTGCGTCCGATGGCTTCGATATCGACGCCCTTGCCTTCCTGCTCGCCGAGAAAGCGGAACGCGGCCTTGGTGATGTTGGAGTTGAATGCGCCGGCGAATCCCTTGTCGCCCGAGACCACCACCAGCAACACATTCTTCTCTTCCCGTGGCACCAGCAGCGGATGCCGCGGTTCGCCCGTCTTCGGATCGTAGATCTCGATGCGGCGCATCAGCGACTGGATCACGCTGGCCATCATCTGGGTGTAGGGCCGCGACGCAACGGCGCGCTCCTGCGCGCGGCGCAGCTTGGCCGCCGACACCATCTTCATCGCCTTCGTGATCTGGCGCGTATTCCGCACACTGCGGATGCGCCGCTTTAGATCCAGTACGTTTGCCATACGCCTGCTTCGCTCTTCCTACGCGTTCGCCGCGACCTGCTTCTGTTGCTGGTCGCCCTGCTGCTGGGCTGCCTTCTTCTTGTCTTCCTCGCCCAACGGCTTGACGGAAGATTCCTTCAGCTTGGCATCCTGATGCTCGGAGACGAAGTTCTCCTTGTACTCCTTGAGCGCGTCCTTGATGCGGTTCTTCAGGTCGTCGTCGAGCGCCTTCTTCTCGACGATGTCCTTGAGCAGCGCGCTCTGCGCCGTGTCCAGATACTTGTATAGGCCGTCCTCGAACGCGCGGATGTCTTCGACCTTCAAGTCGTCCAGATAGCCGTTGGTGCCGGCGAAGATAATCATCACCTGCTTCTCCGTCGGCAGCGGCGAAAACTGCGGCTGCTTCAAGAGCTCGGTCAGGCGCGCTCCCCGGTTCAACTGGTTCTGGGTCACCTTGTCCAGATCGCTGCCGAACTGCGCGAAGGCCGCAAGCTCGCGGTATTGCGCAAGGTCGAGCTTGAGCGTGCCGGCTACCTGCCGCATCGCCTTGATCTGGGCGGCCCCCCCAACACGGCTGACCGAGAGTCCGACGTTCACCGCCGGACGCACACCGGAGTTGAACAGATCGGTCTCGAGATAGATCTGCCCGTCGGTGATCGAAATCACGTTGGTGGGAATGTAGGCCGAAACGTCGCCCGCCTGGGTCTCGATGATGGGAAGCGCCGTCAGCGAGCCGCTGCCCTTCTTCTCGCTCAGCTTGGCCGAGCGTTCGAGCAGGCGCGAGTGGAGATAGAACACATCGCCCGGATACGCCTCGCGGCCCGGCGGACGCCGCAGCAGCAGCGATATCTCGCGATAAGCCGTCGCGTGCTCGGAGATATCGTCATAGATCAGCAGGGCATGCTTGCCGTTATCGCGGAAGTACTCGCCGATGGCGGTCGCCGCATAGGGCGCAATGTATTGCATCGGCGCCGGCTCGGACGCGGTCGCGGCCACCACGATGGTGTAGTCCATGGCGCCGTACTCGTTCAGCGTGTTCACCACCTGCGCGACGGAGGAGCGCTTCTGGCCGATGGCGCAATACACGCAGATCAGATTGTTCTTCGCATTGTTGATGATGGTGTCCAGCGCGACCGCGGTCTTGCCCGTCTGGCGGTCGCCGATGATCAGCTCGCGCTGGCCCCGGCCGATGGGAATCATGCTGTCGATCGCCTTGAGCCCCGTCGACATGGGCTCGCGCACCGGCGAGCGGTCCACCACGCCCGGCGCCAGGCGCTCGACCGGATACAGCTCCGTGCTCTCAATCGGGCCGCGGTCATCGATCGGCTGCCCGAGCGCGTTGACCACCCGGCCGATCATGCCCTCGCCCACCGGCACGCTCATGATCTTGCCCGAACGCTTCACCTGCTCGCCTTCGCGGATCTCCGTGTACTCGCCCAGCAGCACTGCGCCGACCTGGTCCTCCTCAAGATTCATCGCGAGGCCGGCCACGCCATGCGGAAACTCGATGAGCTCGCCCGCCATGACCTTCTCCAGGCCGCGAATGCGGGCGATACCATCGCCCAGCGAAATGATCGTTCCCACCTCGTCCACGTGGGTCTCGGAGTCGTAGTTCTGTATCTGCTCCCGCAGGAGCTGTGTGATTTCGTCTGCTTTGATCTGAGCCATGCTCTCGTTTTCTCTCTCTTGAATCCTTCGCCCGCACACCGTCTGCTCGCGCAGACCCCTGCATCAGCGGGAGATCAGCTCTTCCCGTAATCTGCCCAGGCGGCCGCGAATGCTGCCGTCGTACACCGTGCTGCCAATCCGCACCAGCACGCCGCCCAGCAGCTCGCCGTCCTCGTGAAAGCTGGCTCGCACACGGGTCCCGGCCAGCGTGGCTATCTGCTGCTCCAGGTCCGTCCGCTCGCTCGCATCCAGCCGCCGCGCGCTCACCACTTCCGCCTCCGCCATGCCCTGCCGGCGGTCCATCTCGGCGTGATATTCCTCGACGATCTCATCGAAGGAGCCCATGCGATCGTGGCGCAGCAGCACGGCCAGGAAGTTGCGCACCTCGCGCGCCAGCCCCAGCTTCGGCGACAACGCATCGATCACGCCCACGCGCTCGTCTACCGGGATCGACTCATTCACCAGCGCCCCGCGCAGCTCCGGGCTCTCGCCCAGCGTGCGGGAGATATCTGCGAGCTGCCGATCGATCTCGTCCTTGGCAAGATGCCCGGACTCGACCACATCGGCGACTGCCCGCGCATACCGGGCAGCAACGATCGCCATCAGTTCCGCTCCCCGCTTCGACCGTTCCCGCTCCAACCGCCTTGCTTCCCGCTGCCATCGCCGGTCAGGCCGCGAGAGAAGTCGCGCACCAGCGCACGATCATCGTCCGCTGTAATCGCCAGCCGCGCGGTCGCCCGTTCCACTGCCAGTTCAGCGGCAAAACGACGCAGGCGCCGCTCGACGGCTGCCCCCGCCGCGGCAATCTCCTGTTCGGCCGAAGCCACAATCTTCTTCCGCTCTTCTTCGATGGTGGCCTTGATGCGCGCCTCGTCTCCGACGCTATCCGCCTCCGCGTGCTCCCGCACAGCGGCGATCTCGGCATCCAGTCTGCCCAGCCGCTCTTCGACCACGCGCAGACGCTCCTGCGCCCGCTCCGTCGCGACCCTCGCCTCTACCAATTGCTTTTCAATCGTCTGCCGCCGCTCGCGAAACATCTTGGGCAGCGCCTTCACGATGAAGAAGCCGACAAATCCCACCAGAATGAGAAAGTTCAGCGCCCAGAAGATGGTCGATGCCGTCTCCGGCGATAGATGGAAGAAGTGGCCGAAGGCGCGGACCGATGCCGAGTGCTTGAAGACGTACTCCTCATCTTCCTGCTCCGCCTTGGCCAGGTTCTGCGAGTTCGCCGTCTTCTGCGAAATGAAGCCGCTGCTGTCCTTGCCCGTCGGCGCGGTCTGTGACTGCGTTGGCGGCTGGGATTGCGCCTGCGCGACGGCGCGCGAGGGAGCCACCCCGGTAACCGCTCCCAGGCAGGCGAAAAATAGGATGGCAGCCAGCACATGCGGCCGCGAGCGAACTATCAACGTGCACTCCCCGCCATCTCCGTCTCCGCCGGAAGGATGGCCTTCAAAATGTCCGCTGCGAGCGTATCGGCCGCACGGTCGATGGTGTGGCGCGCTTCCTCTGCCTCTGCTTCGATGCCTGCCCGCGCCTGTTTCACCCGCTCACCCGCGGCATGTCGCGCGTCTTCCAGGATGGCGTCGCGCTCCCGGTTCCAGCCCTGCACCCGATGTTCCCGCGCGCGGAAGATCTCGTTGCGCGCGGCCCGCAGCTTCGCTTCATACTCCTGCGCCTTTGCATCGGCCGCCTGAATGGCAGCATGCGCCTTCTCTACCGCCCCGGTAGTCCGTGCGCGCCGCTCCGCCAGCACTGCCAGCAGCGGGCCATGCACCAGTACCCGATAGAGCACCAGCAGCAGCACAAACAGCACCACGGTGGGCACGGAGCGCAGAAAGAGTTCGCCAAGTTGCTGCAGTATTACGTCCATGCGGTCCCCGAGGGTGCCATCGATACGATGGAAGGTTGGCGAGAAAAGGTCTTGGAACTACTTCTTTTAACAGAGGCCAATTTGGGGTGTCAAACCACGGCGCGGAACCCCGCCGCTGGTATCCATTCGCGGCCAGCCTGTCCTAACTATATATGGGCGGACGCTGGTACTGCATCGGATTGATCCTGAGCGGGGAAGGGTGGAACTGCACAGCGCTCACCCCTCGGTCGTCCCTCGTTCGTCCCTCGTTCCCTCCCGGAGCAAAAACTCACCGATCTGCTCCGCTCCCCTAACGCAAACAAACGATGTCCAATCATCAGCCCGGAACCGCTATGCTTGTCGTCTGAAAACCGTGGATTGAAAATCGTGGATCAGCCTTACATTCCGAAGGCCCGCCCCGCGCGGCCGCGCGCACACATCCGCAGTTGGAGGCGGCCGCCCGCGCTCTGCTGGCTGTTGTTGTCATTTCCGTTGCTGATTCCGGCTCGCTCCCCTGCCCAGTGCAATCCGCAGGCCGCCGCGGACACCGCCCCGATCTCCGGAACCATCTCCGGGACCACTCTGGACCAACTCGGCCGGCCCGTCGCCGGAGCGACCGTCTCTCTTCGGTCCTCCGGCGCGACCACCCGTACCAACGATCAAGGCCAGTTCTCGCTCCCGTCCCCTTCGCACTCCACTGCCACGACCCTGCACGTGGAGGCAGCCACCTTCGCGCCCGCCGATGTACCCCTCACCACGCTTCAGCCCCTCCGCATCGTGCTAGAACCGGCGGCTGCCAGCGAATCGATCGTGGTGACAGCCTACCGCACCCCTCTTGCTCAGGACCAGAGCCCCGCCAGCACGCGCGTCCTCAGTGAAGCCCGCCTGCACGAATCCGCCGGTACGCCGCTGGACGACAAGCTGCGGCAGGTCCCCGGCTTCGAGCTCTTTCGCCGCTCCAGCTCTCTGGTTGCCAATCCCACCTCGCAGGGGGTCTCTCTGCGCGGCCTGGGCTCCACCGCTGCCAGCCGCACCCTGGTCGTCTCCGATGAAGTGCCGCTGAACGATCCCTTCGGCGGCTGGATCCATTGGGATGAGTTGCCCGAGCTCAGCATCCAGAGCGTGGGCATCGTTCGCGGCGGCGCGTCGGACCTCTACGGATCGAGCGCAATCGGTGGCGTCATCGAGGTCGTCCCCGTCCTGCCGCAGAGCAATGGTCTCCAACTCCTCAGCAGCTACGGCGCCTTCAACACTCTTGACGATGCGCTGCTGGGCTCGGTGGCGAAGGGCCGCTGGTCCGCCCTGGCCACCGGCGGCATCCTGCGCACCGATGGCTACACGCTGGTAGCGCCGCAGTTCCGCGGCCCGGTCGATATCCCCTCCAATGTCTCCGCGCAGAACGGACGCGTGGAGATCGATCGTGATCTCCAGAATCGCGCCGGCGAGAACCGCGGACGGCTATTCCTGCTGGGGAATGTGCTGAACGAAGCGCGCAGCAATGGCACTCCGTTGACCACCAACGGCACGCGCTTGTGGCGCTATGAGGCGGGCGCGGACCTGAACGATATCCGTGGCGGCGCACTCCTGCTCCGTCTCTTTGGCGGCAATGAGCACTTCCGTCAGACCTTCTCTTCCATCGCTCCCGGCCGGGCGAGCGAGACCCTGACCCGCTATGCGGAAACCCCCGCAGCCGTGCTCGGGGGCGCCGTCCGCTGGACCCAGACCGTCACCCCCACGTTGGTGGTACTCGGCGGCGCCGACACGAATGACGTGCGGGGCAGCGACAACGAACAGGCCTTCCTCGCCAGCCCCGCCAATCGCATCACCGACCTCACCGCCCGCCAGCGGCAGACCGGCGTCTACGCCGAGGCGCTCTGGATGCCCAAGAACTGGACCATCAGCGGCTCCGGACGCGTCGACCACTTCGTCAACTTCGACGCGCAGCAGTTCCTGCCAACAGCTAAGCTCTTTCCCAATCTCAATGAGACCGTCTTCGATCCGCGCCTGGGCATTCTGCGGCACGTCAACTCCGTGCTCGCACTCACCGCCACTGGCTTCCGCGCCTACCGGGCACCCACGGAAAACGAGCTTTACCGCACCGGGCAGGTGGGTCAGCAGATCACCCTGCCCAATCCCGCCTTGCGCAGCGAGCGCGCGACCGGATGGGAGACGGGCTTGGTGCTGCAGACACTGCGCCCCCAGACGGTGCTCCGCACCAGCTACTTCTGGACCCGTGTGGACCGGCCGATCACCGCCTTGACGCTCATCGTCACCCCGACCAGCATCACCAAGCAGCGTGAAAATCTCGGCCGCATTGAGAGTCGCGGTCTCGCTCTCGACGGTGAAACGCAACCCTGGAGTTGGCTGACCGCCACCGGCGGCTATCAATTCGCCATCGCCACGGTGACACAATTCAACCCCGACCCGACGCTCGTGGGCAAATGGATTCCCCAGGTAGCGCGCAACACCGGCACCCTGCAGCTACGCGCTGAAACGCCAAAGCTCGGCGTCTTCAGCATGGAAGGACGCATCAGCGGCCATCAGTTCGACGATGACGCGAACGCTTTTCTGCTGCGCAGCTTCTTTGAACTCAATCTCTATGCTTCGCACACCTTCCGCCGTCGCTATCAGGTCTTCGCCTCGGGCGAGAACGTTCTCGACCGCAGTATCCAGGTCGGCAGAACGCCGGTGCTTACCCTGGGCACGCCGCGAGCAGGCAGGATAGGCATCGACATCCGCCTTCCTGAACTCCGCTGAGGTGGATGCGATGGCAATAACAGTGACTCTCGCCTGTAAATCAAAACCGCTTCCCCCAACATCTCTGGCTGCGATAATCTCAAGCCGATTCGCCAGCAGTTCGCGATTCCGGGCGGAACGAGCTCGCGGGAGGAAGATCAATGGTTGCGCACTCGTCCCCGAAGTCTCTGGTCTTGGCGCCGCTGCTGCTTCTGCCGCTCGTGCTTGCGTCCCATGGCAATGCTGCGTCACACCAGCTACAACCGCGACCGGCTCAAACCACCGCCGCCCCGGCGGCGCAGACCATCACCGCGACCACTCACCTGGTCTATGTCGACGTCGCGGTTCGCGATGCAGCCGGACAGCCTGTTCACGGCTTGACGGAGAAAAATTTCAAGCTCTCTGAAGACGGCCATCCGCAGAGCGTCACGTTCTTCAGCACCCACCGCTCTGATGCTCCCGCTGCCGAGCAGCGCCCTGCACAGCCACCGTCCGGCTACCGATACACGAATGTTCCGCAGCCCAGCGAACCGGGCGCGGTCAACATCATCCTCTTCGACCTGCTCAACACACCCACGCTCGATCAGGTCTATGCCCGCACGCAGATGATCCAGTTCCTCAAGACGCTGCCGCCGGGCAGGCCCAGCGCATTGTTCGTGCTCACCGATCGTCTGCGTCTGATCCAGGGCTTCACCGGCAGCTCGAGCGAGTTGCTCGCCGCCGCCGAAAAGCTCGCGCCCGGCCCGTCCAGACTCACAGCGAGCGAAGCAGACCGCCAGACGAACGCCGATCTTCTGAATCGCGAGGCCAAGGCCATCGGACACACGGTGCCTTCGAACATCGCTGCCTCCAGAACCAGTGTCTATGGAGGGACGATGCTTGCGCTTTCCAGAGCACTCTCGGAGGAAGAGGTCTTCACCACCGAGATGCGTGTCCGTGAGACCTTCCCCGCGCTGGCTGAACTGGCGCGCGCTGCCAACGGCTACCCCGGCCGCAAGAATCTCTTCTGGCTCTCCGGCGATTTCCCCACCGGCGTCGGCGGTGTATTGCAATCGGACGACCCCCTGCACAGCATCCGCCTTCAGGATCTCAATATTCCCGGTGCGGAACAGACCGCCAATCTCATCGCAAGTTCGCAGATGGCCGTCTATCCCATCAACGTTCTTGGAATGCAGACGCTCGGCGTGGGCGCAGATAGCGGCGGAGATGCGGAGGTCAACCTCGCCGGCGGTCTCGGCGCAACGCTCAATCGGCAGGCGACGGAACGAGCCGCGCGGCAGTCAGCCATGCTCGAACTTGCGGAGCAGACTGGCGGGGAAGCGTTCTTCAACACCAATGATTTAGCCGGCGCGCTGCGGCGGGGCTTCGAGGACGGGGCCAATTACTACACCCTCGCTTATAGTCCGCGAAATCACGACTGGAACAGCAAGTTCCGCCGGATTCGCGTGGAGATGGTTCCCACGGGCTATCCGCTCAGCTATCGCCGCGGCTACTTCGCCTTTCCCGACGAGCCTTCCTCGGGAAACAGTCCTCAGGAGATCAAGTCCGCGTTGCAGCCGGAGATACCCGAGATGACCATGCTGCGCCTGCAGGCGAACGTGCGTTCCGGAGATCCTGGTCATCCAGGAATTCGCATCGACTCCCTCATCGATCCAGCGTCCGTCGGCTTTACCGGCGACGCGACCGGCCGCAAGCTGGCTAAGCTCATCGTCACTGTCGTCGCCTACCCGGATGCAGCGACAGACTCCGTTGCCCTCAAATCATCGGCCGCTAACAAGAGTGCAACCCCGTCCCCCGCACCCGCGCAGACCACCGGCCTGCTCAACATCGCGCTTGAGCCGGATGCCTACGCGTCCATCCTGCGCAGCGGCATCCCCGTGCATCAGCAGCTTATGCTGCCGCCCGGCCACTACCGCCTCCGCCTGGGCGTCAGCGACACCACCAACCACCGCATCGGCACGCTGGACATGGAAATCAAAGTAACCTCCACCGCACCCGGGCAGCCCTAAGCGAGTTGCACACATGCCCCCTGAGCAAACCCCGGGTGCCCCATCCTGACCCTGAGCGTAGTCGAAGGGGAAGGGTGGGAGACCGCAAGGTCCTCGCAGCGATTCGCGAAAGAACAAAGTATTGACCTTGACGTACCGCCACCCCGGCGTAGACTGGATCAATCGCCACGGTCCGTTTCAGGACCAGAAGACCGCACGGTGAGGAAAGTACCTCCACTTCCTCGCCGGAGCGGTTTTCTATTGCGCCGCACTCAACGCCGAGCTCTATTCGGTCGCCGCAACCCAGTACTTGCGATAGCGGTTCAGCAGTGAAGCCGGTCCGTCCGCGCTGAACAGCACCTCTTCTTCCACAAACCGGCGTTTCCCCACCCGCGCTCCGCGCTCGAGCGCCGCCAGGGTGGCGCCCTCGCTCTGCGGAATCCGGAAGCTCTTCCGCACCAGCGGGTCGGCCTCGAGCGCCTTGTCGATCTGCCCGAGCAGCCCGTCCAGCCCTGCCCCTTCGATGGCCGATACCGGCACCCGATCCGCTCTGCCATCGGGGCCGGTCGAAAGCGCGGACCGCTCCGCCGCGCTCAGCAGATCTATTTTGTTCCAGACTTCGATCTGCGGCTTGTCCTTGCAGCCCAGCTCCGCCAATACCTTTTCCACCTCGGCCTTCTGCTCCTCCTGCCGGCCGCTGGCGCAGTCCTGCACATGCAGCAGTACCTCAGCCTTCTGCACCTCTTCGAGCGTCGCCCGGAAGGAGGTCACCAGCGTGTGCGGCAGGTCGCGGATGAAACCGACCGTATCCGACAGCAGCACCTTGCGGCGCGAGGGCAGCGTGATGGCCCGCAGCTTGGGGTCGAGGGTGGCAAACATGCGCGAGGACGTCACCACATCCGCCTGGGTCAGTGCGTTGAACAACGTGCTTTTGCCGGCATTGGTATAGCCAACGAGCGCGACGGTGGGGACCGGGACCGCCTCTCGCCGCTGCCGTTGCTGGGTGCGCACGCGCCGTACCGATTCCAGCTCGCGCCGCAGTTGCACCAGCCTGCGCCCGATGCGCCGCCGGTCGGTTTCAAGCTTGGTCTCACCGGGACCGCGGGTGCCGATACCGCCGCCCAGTTGCGACATCTCCGCGCCCCGCCCGGTCAGCCGCGGCAGCATGTACTCAAGCTGCGCCAGCTCCACCTGCAACTGCCCCTCCCGGGTGCGTGCGTGGCGAGCGAAGATGTCCAGGATCAGTTGCGTGCGATCCACCACCCGGCAGGGCAGCTCGCGCTCCAGATTTCGTAACTGTGTCGGCGACAAATTCTGATCGAACAGAATCACGTCCGCCTCAGCCGAAGCGGCGGCCCCGGCGATCTCGACGATCTTTCCCTTGCCCACCAGGGTCGCTGGATCGGGACGCAACCGCCGCTGCAGCACCTCGCCCGCGATCACCCCGCCGGCGCTCTCTACCAGCTCGCGGAACTCCAGCAGTCCAGCCTCGAAGTCGAGATGCGCCTGGCCCTTCTGCCCAGCGGCCCGTGGTGGGCGATCCCCTGGCGCGCGATCGAGGGCGGCAGCAACCGTGTCTTCCCCGCCGTTCGCGGCTTCCGCATCGAGTGGATGCCCCGGTTCGGCCGCGCGCCTGGCCGCGGCCGCGGAGCGCGATAGAGCACGCCGCGGAGCTGGCAGCTCGACTGCGACCAGCAGGGCGCGGTTCGCGTTTCCGCCTTCAGGCTGTGGAATCGGCAACGTACGCGGCTGGCCTTAGACCTCTGGCTCCGGCCGCTGCGCCGCGTTGCCGGCCGTGGGTACCGGCGCGGCTGCGGAGACGTGCCCCGGCCGGTGTTCGGTGTGCATTACCGATCGATTGCTCACCACCGTAGAGATGGCATGCTTGAAGATGAGTTGCTCCTGGCTGTTGTTCTCCAGCAGAACGGAATACTTGTCGAACGACCGGATCTTGCCGGTCAGCTTTACCCCGCTCACCAGATAAATGGTGATGGGCGTTTTGTCTTTCCGAACGGTGTTCAGAAAGGTGTCCTGAATGTTTTGTGCCGGCTTACTTTCCATGGTGCCGATCTCCTGTGCCCTCTTAGGCGTGCAATCCTGCCTCTTCCCTCCGGCAGCTTGCAGAATGACTGCGCATACACATACAGCAACGAAATGGAGCGTCGAGTTCGCTCCGGCCTTACCCGCAATTTGCCCACCCAGCTTACAAGCTGTCCTTACCCTCCGGAAAGGGGACCTTCGGCACAGGCTACACCGCTATCGCAACTAGGATGCAAGAAGAAGCTGCCGTGGCTACGGTGATAGCATCGGCTTGATGCGGAAGACGGACGGGAAAAACTGATGCGGAACCCTGGGATGGGAGAAGAATCGTCCCAGCAGCCCCCCGCCGTTCCCCTGTTGGACTTCTCGCGGGAGTACGCCGAAGTCGGCGAAGAGGTCCTCTCCGCCATCGAGCGTGTGCTGCAGTCGCAGCACTTCATCCTGGGCGAGCAGGTAACCAGCTTCGAGCAGATGGCGGCGGAGTTTTGCCACGTCCCACATGCCATCGGCTGCGCCTCCGGCACCGACGCGTTGTGGCTGGCCATGGCCGGCCTTGGCATCGGTCCCGGCGACCGCGTCCTCACCACCCCCTTCAGCTTCTTCGCCACCGTCAGCTCCATCCTGCGCCTGGGCGCCGTCCCGGTTCTCGCCGATATCGATCCCCGCACCTTCAATCTCTCGCCTGCGGCGGTGCGCGAAGTCTCTGACCGTCAGCCCACCGCCATCCGTGCCACACGCTTTAGCGCAATCCTTCCCGTCCACCTTTACGGCCAGTGCGCCGACATCGACAGCCTGCAGACGCTCGCCGGAAACGGCTCCGCATTGCTGATCGAAGACGCCGCCCAGGCCTTCGCGGCGGAGTGGAACGGCCGTCGCGCCGGTTCGCTCGCCCACGCGGCCGCGTTCAGCTTCTATCCCACCAAGAATCTGGCCGCCGCGGGCGACGCCGGCATGGTCACGACGGTGGACCCGGACGCGGCCGAGCGCATGCGGTCCCTGCGCGCGCACGGCATGCGCCGCCGCTACTATCACGACGAGATCGGCTGGAACAGCCGCCTGGATACGCTTCAGGCCGCCGTCCTGCTGGTCAAACTACGATTCCTGGATATCTGGACCGAGCGTCGTCGCGCGCTGGCCACCGGCTACGATCAACTCTTCCGTCAGGCCGGTCTGGTCGAAGCGGACGCGATCTATCCCGAAGACCGGCGTGAAGGCAGCGTCGTACTCCCCTTCACCGATCCCCGCGCCCGGCACGTCTTCCACCAGTACGTCATCCGCGTGCGCCGCCGCGACGAGCTGCGCGCCTTTCTTACTGAGCAGCGCATCGGCAGCGAGATCTACTACCCGCTCCCGCTGCATCTCCAGCAGTCGCTCCGCTTCCTCGGCTACCGCGAGGGAGACTTCCCGGAGAGCGAGCGCGCCGCGCGGGAGGTCCTGGCGCTGCCCATCTTCCCCCAGCTCCGCGCGGACGAGCAGGAGCGCGTCGTCGCCGCCATCTCCCGCTTCTTCCGCTGATCTGGGATAAGCGGAGCGCCACAAAACCGGGTGCCCCATTCCAGCGTAGCTGGGGTGGGGATTTTCCCTCCTACCCACAGAACCGGGTGCCCATCCTGAGCGTAGCGAAGGCTGGGATACCACAAAACCGGGTGCCCCATCCTGAGCTTGCGAAGGGTGGGTTCTTCCCTGATCCCTTGCCCTGCCTTACCGCCGCCTCTTCCCATGCTCCGCATGCCATCTCGCCTTGGCCTCCCTGCGTTCCCGGCGCCGTTTCTGCTCTTCCGGCGACGCTGAACTCGCCGTCTCCGGCGGTGTCTCGCCCGGCGCCAGCACACGCTTCACCATCTCGCCATCCAGCCGATAGGTCTCCGTCACCGTCGGCACCTGGCGGATGCGTCCGGTCACTGGATCGAGGCCCGGAACGGCTCCCTCTGCGCCCAGCTTCACCGTAAAGGTAGGCACCGCCGGGCCGCCCGGATCTAACTGCTGGTGCTTCACCACCACGGGCAGGTAGCCGACCAGGTCCTTCTCCCGCAGGCCCCCTTCATAGCGATGCTTCTTCGCGTTCCACACGAAGACCCGAAGCTGGCTGAAGTCGTAGGGCAGCCCATCCACATACGGATTCAGCACCGCCACATACTCCGGCGCCTGCTCGTCCGGGAATGGCGATGCCGCATCCGGCACCTTCGCGAGCAGGTAGGCGCCCACGATCTTCTGTCCTTCGGCGTAGCGGATGACCTCCTCCGGCACATCCACATCCAGCCGCCGAGCGAGCAGCCAGCCCACTTGCCCGCTCGCGTCTCGCACCAGCCACCAGTCCTCCATCGGCTGCGGAGGCGCACCCGGCGCGGGTGGCGCCTTAGGCGACAGCACAAAGGCCCCGGCCGGCGCCGCGGGAGGCGCGGCTGGCTTGGCGAAATCCGGCGTCTTCTTGGCGGCTGCCTGCTTCTGCGCCTCCGCGTTCGCCGCCCGAGTCGCCGCCGCTTCCATCCGCGCCGCCTGCTGCTTGCGCGCCGCCGCGACCGAGGATTGCTCCGGCGTCAGTTTGGGCACGCTCGCGCGCTCCAGCAACTGCAGCTTGTCGCCTTCCGGCAGCAGCATAAAACGCTCTGTGTCGCGTCCCGGCTGCAGATGCGCATAGAGTTCATCGCGCAGAATCGCCGTGGCCACCACCGGATCGCGCGCGTGCTGCTGCTGCAACGCCTTGAAAGCGTCCACGGTCGATTGGTCAATGACCGCATGCTCCTCCAGCCAGCCCACCTGCCCGCCGTCCGTCTTTACCTTCAGGAAGCGCCGCGCGCGCTCCAGAACCACCAGCCGTTCGCCGTTCACCACCGGCGCGACCTTATTCGATACCGCGGCTACCCGGTCCCGGAGATAGGTCTCCTTCGCGACCACATAGACCGTATCTTCCGGCTTGGAAGTGCGGAGACGCTTGCAACCGGCGGGCAGCAACAAGCAAAGAGCAATTGGCAACGCGCGCAGAACCCGGGGGTATATAGTCATGGTCGTAAAAAAAGAGATTGGTTACTTCAGATATACAAGCACGCATGGAATCTGTAGAGTACCTGCTGCATGACATTGCGCAACGGTAATCACTTGAAGACAAAATTAGCCGATTTTCGCTCTTCTACCAATCCGGCAAAGGCAACGTCACGTTCCCTCTCCAGGAGGCGCAGCCCATGAGCATCTTCGGGCAGCTACTCCGCTAGGCACTGGGTGGAGGTTCCGTTGTTCCGCTCATCCCACCTTTGGGTGAGGGCTGGGCCGGACGATTCTCAGCTAGGCTGCAGTGCGTGCTGTTCAACCTACGCATAAACGAAAGTTTGCAAAAAACCAAACCGGGAAAGGCATCATCGTGGACAAGCTGAACGAATTACTGAAACGCGGAGTTTCGCGCCGCAAATTCCTGGCTGGCGTCGGCACCAGCGTCGGAGCGGCAGCGGCGATCGGCGCGGTTGGCTGTGGCGGCCAGCCCTCACATGTGCCGACCCCTACCCCGGTACCTACGCCTCCGGGGGTCACCTACACCGACACCGACATCTTGAACTTCGCTCTCAACCTGGAGTACCTGGAGGCCGAGTTCTACCTGCGCGCTGCCACCGGTACAGGCTTGACCGCCGCGGATATCGGGGCGAACCCCGGCGCGGTCACCGGCGGCACTCAGGTCACGTTCGCTACCCCCGCCATCAAGGCGTACGCGCTCGAAATTGCGGCGAATGAGCTCGCCCATGTCCGCCTCCTCCGCAGCGCGCTCGGCCCGGCTGCCGTGGATCGCCCGGCCATCGATTTGAGCGGCTCCTTCAATGCAGCGGCGATGGCTGCCGGCATTGGCCCTGCGTTCAACCCCTTCGCGGATGAGAACAGCTTCATCGTCGGCGCATTCACCTTTGAGGATGTAGGCGTCACCGCTTACCACGGCGCTTCCATCTCGCTGCAAAGCAAGACCATCCTTGGGACCGCGGCCGGCATCCTGGCAGTGGAGGCATATCACGCCGCCGAGATCCGCACCATCCTCAACTATCTCGGCGCTCCCTACCTCACCTACGCCAACCAGATCGCCGCGCTGCGCGCTACTGCGAGCGGTGGGAGTGCGACCAATCTGAGCGGCGGCTTCGAGACGGCGGTATCCCCCACCACCATCGTCGCGGCCGACCCCAAGACCTCCATCGCCTATGGCCGCACCACCGATCAGGTGCTGCATATCGTGTATCTCAGTGCGACTCCTGGAGTGGTAAGCAAGGGTGGTTTCTTCCCCAATGGACTCAACGGCAAGATCACAGCGACGGCTAGCTAAGGACAGGCAGACATGGAAACGACCGAGACCCTTTTGAAGAACGCAGAGCAGAGAACATCCAGCCGCCGATCCGCCATCATGCTGGGTGGCGCTGCCCTGGCCGGTTTGGCCATCGCCAGGAGCGCGCAGGCGCAGTCTGCTCCCACCGATAACGACATCCTCAACTTCGCCCTCAATCTCGAATATCTTGAGGCCCAGTACTACACTCTGGCGACCACCGGCATGACCATGGATAAGCTGGCGTCCAACCCCGTGCCCATCAAGGGTGGCGGTGGCACTGCCGGCGGCACCGTAACGGTCAAGGCCAGCCCCATGGTCCCGTTCACTACCCCGCTGTTGCAGCAGTACGCCAATGAGACAGCGCAGGAGGAGCGGAATCACGTTCTCTTCCTGCAGGGCGCCATCGGCTCCAGTTACGTGGCGCAACCCAACCTCGATCTGATGAACAGCTTCAACGCGCTGGCGGTGGTCGCGGGACTCGGCGCATCCTTCGATCCGTTTGCCAGTGAGGCGAACTTCCTGCTCGGCTCCTTCATCTTCGAGGATGTCGGGGTCACCGCCTATCACGGTGCGGCTGGGCTGATCTCCGATCCGAAAACCCTGTTTGCCGCGGCCGGCATCCTGGCGGTGGAGGCCTACCACGCAGGGAGCATCCGCACCCGGATCTATGCGGCTGGTCCTGCCGCACAGGCAGCGTCAACGCAGATCGCGGCAGCGCGTGCGGCGCTGAGCGCGGCCGCGCTCACCCCGCCGCCCACCACCCCGGATGATATTGGGGTTGGCACGCTCCCCAGCGGCGCTTCCACGGTGGTCGACGCGGACGCGAACGCTCTCGCCTTCAGCCGCACCACCGCGCAGGTTCTGAGCATCGTCTACGGCGGCCCCAAACCCGGTGTCTTCTTCCCCCAAGGGTTGAACGGCACCATCAAATAACCAGGCCCTCCCGCAAAACCAGGCCCTCCCGCAAAAGACAAAAGCCCCGGCCAACCGCCGGGGCTTTTCTCCGCCCTCTCTCCCTTTACCGCGCCGGGTGCCCCATTCTACGCGCTCCCCTACATCCGGCGTCCTCCACATCTCTCCAGCGCGTAGGGTGGGTCATGCGCCAAAGGCGCATCCCGCTTCTCGCTCGTAAAGAAAGTGGAAACTCGATGGGTCGACATCAATCTGACCCTGATCCTGACCCCTGAACCCCTCACGTGACCATCGTCACCGGCGGCTTGGCGTACCTTTACCCTCAACCCGCTAGACTGGAAATAGAGACCCCTTTACCGCGCCGGGTGCCCCATTCTACGCGCTCCCCTACATCCGGCGTCCTCCACATCTCTCCAGCGCGTAGGGTGGGTCATGCGCCAAAGGCGCATCCCGCTTCTCGCTCGTAAAG
>JBPCNO010000098.1:0-25216 GCA_051001135.1 Acidobacteriaceae bacterium | reverse complement strand
GTTCCGTATGGCCACACGACAACTCGCTGCTCGTGTTCGGTATGGCGCGCTATGGCTATCTGCACGAGGCCTCGGCGATTCTGTCGGCACTGTTCCAGGCCTCACTCCGTTTTCGCGAGTACCGGCTGCCGGAGTTGTTCTGCGGCAATCAGCGGCATCATCGCGATGAGCCGGTGCAGTATCCAGTCTCCTGCTCACCGCAGGCCTGGGCTTCCGGCACGCCCATCATCATTCTGACGGCGCTGCTGGGGCTGAGACCGGACGGGATCAACGGTGAGCTGAAGATCGTGAATCCACGGCTGCCGGAGTTTCTCACCTTTCTTGAAGTCCGTAGCCTGCGCGTCGGCAGGAGCTGGCTCGACCTGGATTTTCTTCGCCAGGGAGACCGGACCTCCTGCCGGGTGGTGGGGCGAAGGGGTGAAGAGCTGAGCGTCAGTGTCACCTACCGGTGAGCCGCCACGCGACAGCTTTGAGTCCCGCTACAACTTTGAGTATAGGCGCAGAGCAAAGGCCAGGTGGTCAGGATCGTTCGTCGCCTGCCACGAGATTGTTCGCCTCGGCGTAGGGGAGTGCATCCTCCGCGAAACGAAAGGTTCCGCGCTCCCGGATCTCTCGCGCAGCACGCACGAAGGCCCCCAATGCTGCGCGGCTGAGCGCGGAGCCCAGACTGATACGACGGACTCCCAGAGCGGCGAGTTCGGCCACCGAGAGCGACCCGCCTTTCAGGCCCATCACGACGTTGACCGGCTTGCTCACTGCCGCGCATACCGTCCGAATATCCTCTGGCCTGGTGAGCCCCGGCGCGTACAGCGCGTCAGCTCCGGCGGCCTCGAAGGCCTGCAGGCGGCGGATGGTATCGTCCAGGTCCGGGCGGCCGTGCAGGAAGTTTTCGGCCCGGCCAACCAGCACGAAAGGAAACGGGAGAGCGCGGGCCCCCTCCACGGCTGCCGCGATTCGCTCGACCGCATGCTGGAGATCGTAGATCGGCCTCCGGGGATCGCCGGTTGCGTCCTCGATCGACCCGCCCACCAGCCCCGCTACCTCACCCGCGAGGCGAATCGTCTCCGCCGCTGCTTCCGGCGTGTGGCCAAAGCCGTTCTCAAGATCGGCTGCGACGGGTAGGTCCGTCGCGTCCACAATTGCTTTGGCATTGGCGAGCGTCTCATCGCGGGAGACCTCGCCGGCACCATCGCGCCGCCCGAGCGTGAACGCCAGACCGGCGCTCGTGGTAGTGAGTGCCTCGAAGCCCAGGGCTGTCAAGATACGGGCAGTGCCGGCGTCCCACGGGTTGGGAATGACGAATGCGCCCGGGCGGGCGTGCAAGGCGCGGAACCGTTCCGCTTTTTGGGCTTGGCTGACGGGCATGATCGTCCTTCGACGCGTAACAAGTTGTGTACGCGGCTATGAATACGCAACCCACGATAGCAGGTGGCACCGTACATCAACTTCGATCTGACGACCGTTCGAAAGGGGACCGTAGATGTGCTTGAAACGCCGAACCCAAAAAAAAATCGGCCGTTAGATCCTCTCTGCGCGGACAAGGCACCGACAGGCCTGATGCGGCTATGGGCGGACTGGCATTGGAGTTGCGGTTCGGGTGCCGAAGCCAATCTCCAACGTGGTGTCTTTTGGGAAGGAGATGTTGTGGCCGCGACCGAAGAAATTTGTGTAGATGGACCTGCTGCCACCGTAGGCGCTCATCAGGATGCCCAGCGTGTGCGAGCGAACCGCTAGCCCTACCGCAATGCCGACAAGCCGGAAGGCGGTTGCTCCTCCAGCCACCGGCCCGGCGTCGCCCACGTCGTTCTTGCCGCCGCTCCCGATCATCGCCAAGCTGACCGAGATGCCGGTAGTGATATAGCGCGACTTCGGATTGGTTGCCTTCGCGCCACCTTCCTGATCGAGACTGGGACTGTCGGACTCCGCTGCCTGTATGGCCTTAAGCGTGGTATCCACTCTGAAGGCGGCTCCGCTGGGCAGCACCAGTTCGTGAAATGCGATGCGAAGTTCCCCGTTGTGCTTCAGATGGCGCGCCGGCCGCACCTGAAGAACCGACCCGTTCAGCAGCGTACCCTGCGGCAGGATCAGACGGTCTCCAGTAAAAAGCGGCTTGGACACCACTGCCTGAACCATTGCGCCGTGCTTCGTCGTACCCGAGTCGAGCGGTGTGATCAGCGAAGCGCGCACCAGACTTCCCGGCGGTGGTGGCGTACCGACCGATTGCAACTCCTGCTCTTTGACCGCCTCGCTCCCGAAGCTCAACGGCTCCTGCAAGTCGGCGTAGTAGAGTGTTCCTGCGTCGATGTATTGCGGGTGAACGGGGAGTTGCGCCATTCCTATTCGCAACGCGCGATGCAGTTTACCTGGCTGCTTCACCTGCTGCATCGCCTGCCGCCACTCCTGTTTCGCCTCGGCTATCTTTGCTGATACTCCATTCTTCGGAGAGCCACTCTGGGCAGACCCGGAGTCAACCAGCCGGATGACCCGGCCGGAGCCGGGGACCACTGCAGCGTGCAGAGGCAGCCGCCGCCCATCCGCAAGCATGATTTGATCAAACGACACCTGAATGGGACGTGCGGGCGTAAACTCGGCATTCAGAATCGACAAGCTGAGCCGCTTTCCGCCCGGGCTGCCGATCTTCGAGATATGGCCCTGAACCCGAGTTCCCAGCGGGAGAACGAGACGATCGAACACGTAGACCGGCTGCATCAAATGCCCCTGAATCGGCTGTCCTGTCTTCTTCACGCGAATCTCGCGATCGAGCGCAATCTGTAAGGGCGTTCCCGCAGGCACGGGAAGAAGGATAGTGCGCTCAGGCAGCGCGCTGCTGCTTCGAATATTGGAAGCAGGAGTCGATGAGGTCGCGGTCTGCGCATGCGCGTCGATCGCAACGAGAGCAGCCATGATCATGGTGCAGCAGGCTGCAATTTCGATCTGTTTGGATGGGCGTCTACAGGAGCGCGTATGCATAAACCGCGCCGGGTGTTGATCCCTCTGGAGGGACGATCACAAAATAGCGTCCGAGGGACTTGTCCAACAGCGCGTTCTTCCCTCCAGGACCGGACGGGACCTTGCCTATCAAGGTGTAATGGTCCTTGCCGCGTTCTTCGTAGATATATATCAATCCGTCGCCGCCGCAGGGAGCATAGATGCGCTTCGTGGCGGGATCGAACGCAAGATCGTCCACGCCCTTGCCGATCGGCAGCGACGTGAGTTCTTTCTGTGTTTCGGTATTGAAGACAGAGATATCGCCGCTGCGCGATGCCACGAAGAGCCGATGCCCAGCTTCATCCAGGGCCATAGCCACGTTATGCTTACCCAGCGTCACCGGGCCAGTTTCCTAGGACCGAGCGGCTTTTGCGATCGAGTTCCGTGACCGCGTTTTTCGCCGGATTGTTCACATACATTTTGTCCGTCGATCTCTCGAGAGCCATGGCTTCCAGGGTGTCGCCGTCGATCTTCACGTCCGCTACTTTGGCGTCCCGCGTGGTATCGACAATACTCAGCATCGAGAAGGTCTCGTGTGCGTCCCCGCCGCCATTGTCGATATACAGCAGATGGGTAGTCGGATCATAACCGATTGAATCCGCATCCACCTTGAGCGGAATGGTCTTCAGAAGGGCGTAGGATGTACCGTCGTATACCTTGACCGCTCCGGCGCCACCGTCGGTGATGTAGATGCGGTTCAGATCCTCCCGCACAAATATGGCGTGCGGAATCTGGATGCCCGTAATGGAACGCAGATACTTTCCACTCTTTAGATCAAAGATGAGCACCTGATGAGCGCTCTCCGCCGCAACGAAGAGCCGGCTGCCCTTTTGATCGATCCCAAGGTGGTCGAACCTTCCTTGTACGGAGGCAGGCATGACGAATTTGGCGACTGGTCGAAGGGGTTCCTCGGAGCATGCGTGCCGGGTAAAGAGCCCCAACAGGATAAGACAGCTCGATACGAGCACCAGGCGATTTCGCAGCATTGCATCAGCTCCTCGGCTGGAATATGGGATAAGTGCGCCAATCTAAGACAGTTTGACGGCTGGCCCTTAAGCTCAGCTTAAGCTGCGGCGGATGATGAGTAGAGATCGAGTTGCGGGAGAGTGGACACCGCACGGCCGCTGGTGACAAGAGCGTGGCGTACTCACCGAGAGGCACCGATGATTTTGCGTCAACTGATTTGGCATTACGGGAAATGCGCTAATCGGAACTGCGGGCCGGTCACTTTCGTAGTATTGGCGCATGAAGATTGCTCTGATCGCCCTGGTGTTCGTCTTGTTTTGCGGTAGCGTCGAAGCACAGGATCTGGCCATCGCGGATGCGAAGGTCTATGCATCTCCTGCTGCTCAGCCGGCAAGCGGCACGACGATCCTCATTCGGGCAGGCAAGATCACTGCCGTCGGGAAGCATCTTGCGATTCCGCAGGGCGTTGCAAAGCTGCCCTGCACAGATTGCGTGGTCTTTGCCGGGTTCTGGAACAGCCATATCCATTTCACTGAACCGAAGTGGAGTGACGCTGCCCATCTGCCTGCCGATCAGCTCACCCGGCAGTTGCAAGAAATGCTCACCCATTCCGGCTTTACCACCGTGGTGGACACTGGATCCGATCCCGCCAGCACCATGGCGCTCCGCCGGCGTATCGAAAGCGGCGAAGTCCTGGGGCCGCATATCTACACGGCGGGAGCGCCGCTCTATCCAGTTCACGGGATTCCGTACTATCTCAAGGACCTTCCGCCGCAGATTCTTTCTCAGCTCGGACAGCCTGCCACGCCCGCGGAGGCCGAGGCTATGGTGGAACGCAATGTTGCGCTCGGCACCGATATCGTCAAGCTCTTTACCGGGTCCTATGCGGCGCGGGGGCATGTCGTACCGATGCAGGTCAACATCGCCCACGCGGCCGTGGAGGCTGGGCACCGGCATGGTCAACTCGTATTCGCCCACCCGTCCAATGTCGAGGGTGTCCGTGTCGCGATGGAGAGCGGAGTGGATGTACTGGCTCACGCCCCGGATACGGTGGACGCCGTAGATGACGCTCTCATCGCTGAACTGGTTGCTCACCACATGGCGATGGTGCCCACGCTCAAGCTCTTCTCCGAGGATCGGGACATCGCCCGCATCCGCTCCATTGTCAGCAGGTTCCATCAGCTCGGCGGCCCACTCATGTTTGGCACGGATACCGGATTCCTGACCGATTACGACATGACGGAGGAGTACCGTCAGCTTCAGTTGGCCGGGCTCTCCTACCGCGATGTGCTCGCCATGCTGACCACAGCCCCCGCGCAACGCTTTCACGTTGCGGACCACCAAGGGCAAATTGCGGCGGGCATGAACGGTGACCTCACCATTCTCTCGTCGGATCCTGCATTGGGTGACTCAGCGGCGTTTACGAACGTGCGGTATACGATTCGCAATGGCCGAATTCTCTATGGTGCACGTTAACCCCTGATCCGGCTCTCTGGTCGAACTCTCTGGGCCGGTGAGCATCGGCTCCAATTCGCCATGCTTGGGGATTCCGCTTCTGATCTTGCCTCTGCTTGAAATGTTGCTAGCAGCCCCTTGACGGGGCTTGACAGCCGATTTGCGGCGCTGTATATAACTATCAGGTTATACAACTGATGAGTTATCAACATCCAGTACCCGATCACCTGGACGCGACGTTCGCGGCGCTTGCCGATCCCACACGGCGGGCGATCCTGGCGCGGCTGGCGGCCGGTGACGCGTCGGTGGCGGAGTTGGCCCAGCCGTTCGCGATGAGCCAGCCCGCGATCTCCAAACACCTGAAGGTGCTGGAACGCGCCGGGCTGATTGCACGCGGCCAGGATGCACAGCGCAGGCCGCGACGGCTGGAGGCGAAGCCCCTGGCGCAGGCGAACGAATGGCTGGAGGGCTATCGCCGGTTCTGGGAGGGCAGCTTCCAGAGGCTGGACGCCCTGCTGGAGGACTTGAAGCGCGCGGAGTTTCAAGCCAATGAGCTGAAGAAGACCCAGAAGAGACAACGCACCAAACGATAAAGGAGATAACTCCGATGAAGAACACCGGCACTTTGCAAATAACGACACCCTCTGACCGCGAGGTGGTGATGACGCGCGTATTCGACGCGCCACGCCGCCTGGTGTTCGACGCGTTCACCAAGCCTGAACTGCTGAAGCGCTGGTTCGGACCGCGCGGCTGGTCGCTGGTGGTGTGCGAGGTCGATCTGAAGGTGGGCGGCGGCTTTCGCTTCATGCTGCGGAGCCCGGACGGGAAAGACATGGGGATGCGCGGCGTGTACCGCGAGATGGTGGCGCCTGATCGCTCCGTTCACATGGAATCGTTCGACGACTATCCGGGTGAGTCGCAGGTGACCGGCCTTTGGGTCGAGCAAAGAGGCAAGACAACCTTCACTGCGACGGTGCTCTATTCCTCGAAGGAGGTGCGCGATGCGGTCATGCAATCCGGCATGGAGCATGGCGCGGCGGAGAGCTACGACAGGCTCGCGGAGATGCTGGCGTCGACGGAGGCCGGAGGAGTCATCGATGGTCCCCGTAAGCTGGACCCGCCGCAGATCGTCGAGACCACCGCGCAGGCGACCGCCATTCTCCGGCTCACGGTTCCACGGGAGGAGATTCGCAAGGTCATGGGTCCGGGCCACCGCGAACTCATGGCCGCCGTCGCCGCTCAGGGCATCGCCGTCGCCGGGCCGTGGTTTACGCATCACCATGAGGATGGACCCGCAGGTCTTCGATTTCGAGATCGGCGTACCCGTCACGGCCCCGATCTCCGCCACAGGCCGCGTGCAGCCGGGCCAACTGCCTGCGATGATCGTGGCGCGGACGGTGTATCACGGGGTCTACGAAGGCCTGAGTTCCGCCTGGGCCGAGTTCGATGCGTGGATTAGAACGGGGGACCACACGCCAGCTCCGGACCTGTGGGAGCGCTACCTCGCAGGCCCGGAATCGGGCCCCGATCCAGCTACGTGGCGCACGGAGCTCAATCGGCCGCTTATCAGGTAAGCGGCATGGCAGGGGCCGCTTTCAGCAGCAAAAAAACGTGGAGCAAGCCATAGAGGAGATCATCGATGAACAACACCGGAAGATTGGAAGTCACGACGCCCACGGAGCGGGAGATCGCGATGACGCGCGTGTTCGATGCGCCGCGCAGGCTGGTCTTTGAGGCCTGGACCAATCCCAAGCACCTGCCGCACTGGATGCTCGGCCCGGAAGGCTGGGCCATGCCGGTCTGCGAAATCGATCTCCGTCCGGGCGGGGCATGGCGCTTCCTCTGGCGCCGTTCCGGCGGCACCGAGATGGAGATGCGCGGCGTCTATCGGGAGATTGTGCCGCCGGAGCGGCTCGTCTCCACCGAGTCATGGGGCGGCGACTGGCCGGAAACGCTCAACACGCTCGTCCTTTCTGAAGAGAATGGCAAGACGACGATGACGAACACGGCCCTCTACCCCTCGAAGGAGGCTCGCGACGCGGCGCTCAAGACGGGGATGAAGGAAGGTGCGGCTGCGAGCTTCGACCGGCTTGCGGAGTATGTGGCGTCGATGGCTGGGTGATAGCATCCTGCCCTGCGCTATCCACCCCAGCACGCGATCGCGTGGCGGGCCCCGGGACGCTCAGGATGGTGCACCCGGGATTGTGGTGAAACCTAAGGCGGAGCGCTGCGCGCTGACCCCACCCTTTGCGCTCTGGTATTCGCTCGGTCGAAGAGCGGCGTGCGGAGCAAAGAATGGGGCACCCACAGTGTGGCGGACTACTTGCGAGCGATGGTATAGCTGATTCCGGTGGTGAACTGGAAGGAGTTCTTGTTGAAGCCGACTGGCGCGGTGTTGAGGTAATCGTCGATCGCGCCGACATTGAACCCGAGTCCCTTGTAGACGGGAAAGGTGACATTTGCGCCGACGTGAGAGGAGTAGGCGTTGGTGTTGTTCCAGGATTCCGTGAAGGCCGCAAACTGATCGAGGGCGATCTTCCGCGGAAGGACGCGGGTATAGGTTTCGCCGAAGGTCGATCCGATCAGGTTCTGGTCCGGATTCGCGGTCGAATCGGAGAAGTGCTGCTTCTGGTAGTGGATATCGGCTTTCACATCCAGCTCCTGAACTGCGCTTTTAATCGCGGTCCAGCCGATGCCGCCGCCGTATTGCTGCTGCAGATCCAGGCCCTGGGAGAAGTTGTGATCGAATGACACGCCGCCGAAGTAGTAGACCCGATCGGTGATGTATTCGTCACGCTCGAAGTCGAAATGGAAGATGTTGGTCTTGACCGTCTGGGCCGGTTGCAGCCCGGCAACGGCCTGTGAGGTGCTGCCGTAGGCCTGGTTGTAGTCAATCAAGGTGCGGTTGCGCGCGGGAAGCCAATCGACGGTAGGAATGGCGCGCACCAGGTTGAGGGCTCCTGTGAAGGTGGTCTGGTTCTGGGTGGAGCGCACCAGGCTGATGCCCAAAGTCGCGAGCCCGTTCCAGCCATTCAGGAAGCCGGAAGGACCGCTGATCTGCTTGGTGAAGTCTGCGGCGTTGACGATGGCGTCAGTCTGTCCGACCGGCACTGTTTTGGCGCCGCTGCTGGTGCTCACCTGCACATTGCTGTCCGCGACGGAGAGCGTTCCCTGAGGGACGACGCCGGCGGCGGTCTTACGCTTGAGCTTCTGGTTCTTGGCGAGTACGGCGAACTGGTTGTCGGACTTCAATTCCTTGATCTTGTCCCATTTGACGGTGAGTTCCCCGGCCACGGGGCTTTTGAAGGTGACGCCATCGCTGTTGGCTAGTTCGAGCTCGCCGGTGAGCGTCTCGCCGTTGGTAAACGTAAGCGTGTCCGTCGGCGTTGGAGCGGACTGCGCAGCAGCCTTCTGCGCGGCGGCGCTTGGCGCGAGCGCCGGGGAGATGGCGAGCGCGAGAAGAAACAGGCTGGCGGGGAGAGGACCGCGCCGCCACAAAGATCGCTGCTGTTGCAAATGGAACATGTACTGCCTCCTGGCTTCTAATTAGAAAACGGTAGCATCGGATACTGAAAAGGACGGCGAAAAGCCAAGGGTGATAGCTGATCGGCTTTCGTCTCGCCGCAGCGACGACAGCGCGTCATTTCCATGGGATGCGTGTTGTCACACTCCATAGGCGACCCGGAGATGGGCGGGACGTAGAGTATGTGCTGGAGTGATCCGGAATCCACCCGGATCAGCATTGCCGCTGGCACAATCCGTCCCCGCCCGTTACCATGCGGTAGGCGGTATACGCGCCGTGTTCCGGTGCCGCCTTACGCCAGAGGACGACGTAAGCGACACAAATTTTTTTGAGAAAGACACATGGCCGAAACGATTCAGGACCGCGTATTGCGCGTGGTCGCAACAGTCCGGCGGGTTCCCGTTGAAACCGTTACAGCGGAGAGCTCGTTTGAAGAGCTGGGCATCGATTCTCTGGATAAACTCAATCTGCTGTTTGAGTTAGAGAATGAGTTCGACATCGAGATCGATGACCAGAAGGCGAAGGATATCAGCCGTGTGCAGGAGATGGTGACCGGTGTCACCCAACTGGTCGAGGCGAAGGAACAAGCCTCGTCCGGGAGCTGACATGCCGCGTGTTGTCATCACCGGCATCGGGGTCATCAGCGCATTAGGGCTCAACCAAACGGACTTCTGGAACGCATTGAAGGCCGGCGAAAGCGGCATCGGCCCCCTGCCTGCGATGGAGATGGGCACGCTGCGTTTCAAGAATGCGGCCGTGGTGAGGGGCTTCGACCCGGACGCTCACTTCCCTGGCAAGAACCTGGCGCTCATCGATCGCTTTGCACAGATGGCCATCGTGGCCGCGCGCGAGGCGGTCGCGGAGGCCAGGCTGGAGTGGACGGACGACTTGCGCGAGCGATCCTCCGTGATCACGGGGTCCTGCATGGGCGGACGGGCCGCGGAAGAGGTCGGCTACTGGGAGCTTTTTCATGAGGGCAGGCTGCGGGTAAACCCGCTGACCATTCCCCTGGGCATGGCCAATGCGGGGGCCAGTCATATTTCCATCGAATTCGGCATTCACGGGCCGACCTATACGATTTCGACGGCGTGCTCTTCCGCCGCGCATGCCATCGGGCAGGCCTTCTGGATGGTGCGCTCGGGCGCTTCCCCTATGGCTATCGCCGGTGGAAGCGAAGCGCCGCTGTTCTTCGGTGGGTTGAAGGCGTGGGAGGCCATGCGCGTGGTCAGCCAGGACACCTGCCGCCCATTCTCCGCCGGACGGACGGGCATGATTCTGGGAGAAGGCGCGGCGATGCTGGTGCTGGAGCCGTTGGAGACGGCACTGGCGCGCGGCGTGCGCCCCATCGCCGAGGTTGTGGGCTTCGGCATGTCCTCCGATGCAGCGCACATGACCCAACCTTCGCCTGAGGGCGCCGCCCGCGCTATGCGCGCCGCCATTCGCGACGGTAATCTGGCTCCGGAGCAGATCGGCTATATCAACGCGCACGGCACCGCCACGGAAGCGAACGATCGGATGGAGGTGGCCGCGATTCGCCAGGTCTTCGGCGAACATGCGGAACGGCTCGCGATCAGTTCGAGCAAGTCCATGCACGGGCACACGCTGGGAGCGGCGGGCGCGCTCGAAGCCGCAGCGACGGCGCTGGCGCTGCGCCATGGCGTGCTGCCGCCGACCGCCAACTTCACTACCGCCGACCCGGCATGCGATCTGGACGTGATCCCCAACCAGGCGCGATGCGCGCAGGTGGAGGCGGCGCTTTCGAATTCGTTTGCTTTTGGGGGATTGAATGCGGTGTTGGCGTTGAGGACGCTGGAAGGCGAGTAAGGAGACACAGGCAATGGGTCTCAGCCGCAAGGCGTCAGCCAACGTTGGTATCGAGATACTGGTCAACTTTGTTCTGCCGTATGTGATTTACATCGGAGCTGAGGGCCGCATTGGCCAAGTCCACGCTCTGCTGGCTGCGTCGCTGCCGCCGATCGTCTGGAGCGGGCTCGAGTTCGCGCGGAAGCGGCGAGTCGATGCGATGTCGATCCTTGTGCTCGCTGGCATAGTGCTCTCCCTGCTCGCGTTCATAGGCGGAGGCTCGGCGCGCTTCCTGCAACTGCGCGAGAACCTTGTCACCGGCCTGGTTGGGCTGGTTTTCCTAGGATCGGCCGCCATCGGACGGCCGCTGATCTATCAACTCGCCCGCGCCAGCATGCAACGAAAATCCTCGTCTGAGGCTAAAAGGCTCGAGGGACTTCGCGATAATCCATATTTCCGCCGCGGTATGACGATCATGACTCTGGTGTGGGGATTTGGACTGCTCGCCCAAACTGTGGTCGCCTGTCTGCTGGTCTTCCGCATGTCGATCGCACACTATCTTCTCGTGAGCCCAATCCTCGGCTATGGCACGATGGGTGGCTTGGCGCTCTGGACGTTGTGGTACGTAAGGCGACAGAAACGGCGTGGCGCGGCGCGCGAGGCGGTCGATATCCTATAGACTTCGCGTTCCGACCCGGCGTGCGACCTGGATGAGTGCTGGCGCTCCTAATCTTTGAGCCACGCAATGGAGCGCTCGAGACTCTCGCTCCAGGAGACGGCGGGCGACAGGCCGAAGTCGCGGCGGGCGCGGTCGGTGGGATATTCCTGGTCTTTCGAGAGCAACTGCACGGCGTGGCGGGTGAGGATGGGGCGGCCGGGGAGAGGCAGGTGGGTGTAGGTCCACTCCAATGCGCCTGCCAAGGGCAGAGCGAGGCGTGATGGCAGATCGAGCCAGGGTTCGCGAAGCCCGAGGCCGGCGGCCAGTGCCTGCACGTAGTCCTTCCAGGTGGCGCCGGTATCGTCGGTGATGTTGTAGGCACGGCCGAGGGTCGCCAGGCTGTTGCCGGCCAGGATCAGCGCGTCAGCGACGTTGTCCACGTAGCAGAAGCCGCCGCGCGCGCGGCCGTGATCGAAGAGCGCCATGCCGCGCTGCTTGAGCAGTAGCGCGATATCCGTGGTAAACGCCTTGCCCCGCGGGCCGAAGATGGTGGCGGGGCGCAGGATGGTGACGGGTACGGTGCCTTCCCGATGGGCAGTCCAGACCGCCGCTTCGCCCTGACACTTGCTCCGGTTATATGGGAGTCCCACATCGGTCAGGGGTTGAGATTCGTCGCAGGGGACGGCGGGGTAGCCGTAGACGTCCGTGGTGCTGACGTGGACGAAGCGCTCAAGCCGGCTGCCGTGCCGGGCTGCCGCGAGCATCGCCTGGGTGCCGATGACGTTCGCATCGCAGTAGGTCTGCCAGGGCGCCCAGTCAGTCGAGCAACCGGCGCAGTGGTAGATGTGGGTTGCGGTGCGGCAGGCGCTCTGAAGCGGTTCGCCGTCCGCGAGTTCCGTGCGGACGATGCGGATGGGAAGGTCCTCAAGATGACGCAGGCCGGACCTGGAGCGCGCGATCACGATCACGTCCGCGCCTTGGGCAGCCAGGATCTGCGCCAGCCGGCCACCCAGGAAGCCGCTCGCGCCGGTTACGACGACCGGCACTCGTGTCCTGCCTCTAAAGTTCCCAGTTCACTTCTTGTCATCTAGTTCCCCGAAGAAAGCAGATCCCTTCACTGCGCTTCGGTCGGGATGACAAACATCCAGCAAGAATTTCCAGTTGGACACTTACGCGCCTTTGGCCAGCTTGGCGAAGATGTCCAGGGCGTATTCCAGGTCGGCGGGCGAGTGCGCGGCGGTGACACACAACCGGAGACGCGGCGCGCCCTGGGCGACGGCGGGAAAGAGCACCGGGGTAGCCAGAATCCTGTAATCGCGCAGCTTTCTGGCGAGCAGCCCGGTCTCTATCTCGTCCCGCAGCATGACCGGAATCACCCCGGTCTCCGACAGGCCCGTGTCGTAGCCCAGGCTTTGCAGTCCGTTTCGCAGCATCTCGGCATTGCGCCGCAGACGGCAGACGCGCTCCGGCTCGTCCGCAAGAATGGACAGGCAGGCGCGCACCGCCGCCACCGCTGCAGGGCACAAGGCAGCCGAAAAGATAAACGGCGCGGCCGCGTGCTGGAGATAGATGGCCATCTCCTGGGTGACAGCGACAAATCCGCCATTCGAGGGGATGGCTTTGGCGAGCGAGCCGGTCCAGATGTCCACATCGGCGGTGTCGCTGCCGTAGTGCTCATCGGTGCCGCGGCCGTGAGCGCCCAGCATGCCGGAGGCGTGCGATTCATCGACGAGCAGGAACGCGCCGAACTCCTTCTTGAGCTCGATCAGCTCGGGCAGACGGCAGATATCGCCGTCCATGGAGAAGACGCCGTCGGAGACGATGAGGGTACGGTTGGCTGGGGCGCCGCTTTCAAGCTCCTGGCGCAGAGAAGCGGCTTCGTTGTGCTGAAAGCGCTGCACCTGCACGCCGGCCATGCGGCAGGCGTCCATCAGACTCCGATGCGAGAGCGAATCGGCGATAACGCGGTCGGAGGGACCGAAGAGAGAGGCGATGACCGCGATATTGGCAAGATAGCCGGAGCTGAAGGTGATGGCGGCCTCGGTACCCTTAAAGGCGGCGACCTCCCGCTCCATCTGGTGGTGAAGGTCGGTACTGCCGGTCAGCAGACGTACGCCCCCGGTCCCGGTTCCGTATTTGGCGATCGCGTCCGCGGCCGCCTCATCGACGCGCCGATCGCCAATCAGCCCCAGGTAGTCGTAGGAGGACAGCATGAGCAGGGTGTGACCGTCGGCGCGCACCCAGGGGCCGGAGCGCCCCTCCAGGGGAATCTGGAAGGGATACGCGTTGTGCTCGCAGGCAAAGGCAGTGGTCTCGAAGAGCCGGCGTGCCCGGGCATCGATCAGGTCATTCTTGCGGAAGGTGCCCCGCTTTGCGGCGAAATAATCGCCGAATAGCTGGCCGGAGGATGACGGGAAATCGGCGGAGGCTACCGGGACGATCATTGCCTCTTCGGTCTGGTTGTCCATGAACCTTAAATTATATAACCGGACAGCGATCCTCCGTCACACCGGGAATGACGCAGGGTTGATTGGGGAGATGCCTTCTCGAGGGCCGCCGGGCGGGTGTGCGGAATCGCCATGCCAGGGGTCCGATGGAACACGCCAGGCAATGTTCGTCTGCACCGCTTTGTCCGCAAGGGAAGTTGCATGCGCCGGGATCCGTCAAGAAAGTGCTCTGGGATTCATGGAATTTAGCACCCAAGAATCCGCACAGATAGTGACTTATCCGCCTTTTAGTAATAGATACGTATTACTTCGACTACGTTTCGCTCGAAGGAAAGCATGCTGGTTCCAGCCCTCTTCCGATCGTTTCAAGGTAGACTTTGATGGTTGCTAGAAGTGTATCGACATCTCCGCATGTGTTCTAACTTCGTGAGACTTTGTTCTTTGAAGCAGGCGATAGTTCTCAACTGGCACTGCGGGGCAAATCCCCAGGTCTGACATAGTCTTTGCAGGATTGCAAGAGCTTTGGGTTGTGGGAAGTGCCTGCTGATTTGCTGCTGGATCGGGCTTACTACGGCACAGCCAAGTGTGAGTGAGTGAAAGGGCCGAACTAAATGAAGGTCTATACAGAGATCCTGCGGAGCATGAAACGCGCTCGCCATGGGTTCCAGAGTTATCTGCTTTTCTTTCTGCTGCTATCGTTCTCTAGTCTTGCTTTAGCACAGGACGTGACGTTCGCCCCGGCTTCCGTATCATGGGGCCCGGTTTCGGTGGGCCAGACTTCGGCTGCGAAGACGGTGACGCTGACCAATAACCAGTCTTCCGCGCTAACCATCTCCGGGATCGCGTTCCCGGCCGGCTCCGACTTCATGCAGACCGCGAGCAATTGTCCGGTGGCGCCGGCCACGCTTGCGGCAGGTGGAAACTGCACCATCTCGCTCGCCTTCCGCCCTCTGGCCACCGGCGCCCGCACGGGCACCATGAGCGTTTTAGATGACGCTCCCAGCAGTCCCCAGATCTTGAAACTTACCGGAACCGGCGGGACCGGGCAGGTGATCTTCTCGCCCAGTTCACTCAGCTTCTCTTCTACAGACAGCGGCTCGACCAGTCCGGTCCAGACCGCGACGCTGACGAACACGCAATCGAGCGCGGTGACGATCGCAAGCATCGCGGCGACCGGGCTGTTCAAGCAGACGAACGACTGTCCCAGTTCGCTGGCGGCGCAGGCTAGTTGCACCATCTCCGTTACCTTCGCGCCCACTTCAACGGGCAGCAAGACGGGCTATGTGAACGCGAGCGTGGGCTCGACCCTGCTGCAGCTCTACCTCTCTGGAACCGCAACCGCTGCCGGGTCGGGCAGTGTAACCTTCTCGCCCAAGTCACTCTCGTTTCCGTCGACCACCGTCGGCTCGACCAGCGCCGCGCAGACCGCAACGTTGACCAACGGGCAGACGGGGCCGCTGACCATCTCGTCGCTGGCGGTCGCCGGCGATTTCGCCCAGACGGCGAGCACCTGTCCGGTATCTCCGGCGACGCTGGCGGCGGGCGCCACCTGCACCATCTCGCTCAACTTCCAGCCCCAGGCCGAAGGTACACGCAGCGGCACGCTCACTGTTTCCGATGACGCCTCGGGCAGCCCGCAAGTCCTGAGCCTGACCGGCACGGGCGCGAGCAGCACCGGCAGCGTAGCCCTCTCGCCGGCTTCGCTGACATTCCCGTCGACCACCGTCGGCTCGACCAGCGCAGCGCAGACCGCCACGCTCACAAATACGCAATCGACTGCCGTCACCGTTACGAACATCGCGGCTACCGGCCAGTTTGCGCAGACCAACAACTGTCCCGGTTCGCTTCCCGCGAATGGCAGTTGCACCATCTCGGTCACTTTTGCGCCGACCTCGACGGGAACCCAGACCGGTTCGCTTAGCCTGAACGCCGGCTCGTCGCCGCTGCAGGTCAATCTCTCGGGAACGGCGACCTCCGCCTCAGGCAGCGTAACGCTCACGCCGGCTTCGCTCTCGTTCCCCGCGACCAACGTCGGCTCGACCAGCGCAGCGCAGACCGCCACGCTCTCAAATACGCAATCGACCGCTGTCAGCGTTGCGAACATCGCGGCTACCGGCCAGTTTGCGCAAACCAACAACTGTCCCGGTTCCCTGCCCGCGAATGGCAGTTGCGCCATCTCGGTCACCTTCGCTCCCACATCGAGCGGGGCGCAGACGGGTTCGATGAACGCCAGCCTGAGTTCGGGACCGCTGCAGGTGAGTCTCTCCGGAACCGGCAATACGCCGACAGGCGGCGTGACCTACACGCCCAAGCAGTACACCTTCCCCGATCAGGCTCCCGGGGTGACCAGCGCGCCGGTGAATGTGACGCTCACGAATGGCCAATCGACCGCACTCGCGATCTCGAGTATCCAGCTCGCCGCGCCCTTCTCGCAGACCAACAACTGCGGCAGCTCACTCGCCAGCGGCACGAGCTGCACTATTGTCATGACCTACTCGCCGACGGTGAAGGGCTACTCCACGGCGACACTGACCATCAATGACAATGCCGCGAACTCACCGCAGACAGTCGCGGTGGCCGGTAACGCGGTCACGCCGGTCACCATCAAGCCGGCGTCGGGCGGACTCTCGTTCTATCACCAGGTGATGAACACGCCCAGCACACCGCTGCAGGTGACGGTGACGAACAATCAATCGGTCGCATTGGCGATCAACTCGATTACATCCACTGCGGACTTCCCCTTCACCACCGCGTGTGTCGGATCGAACGGCACGGGTAGCCTGGCGCCGCAAGCCACTTGCACCATCAATGTTGTATCCGAACCGCAGGCACTGAGTACGCGCACGGCGACGCTGTCGATCGCGGTGAGCGCCCCGGGCAGTCCATTCACAGTTCCGTTGGCGGGCTACGGTATCGCCGGTACTCCCGGCATCGCCGTGACGGTCACACCGACGACGCCCTGCGCCGCTCCATCGAGCTCGACGCAGTTCAGCGCTATCGTGTCCGGTACCAGCAATACGGCGGTCAAGTGGTATGCCGACTACATCCTCGGCGGCAATGCAACTGCCGGCACGATCTCCGAAAGCGGGGTCTATACGGCTCCCTCAACTGCTGGCACACACGTGATCAAGGCGGCCAGCCAGGCGTCGCCCAGCATCAACGGCACCACCAATGTCAGCGTGACCACCACGCCGGTGTTCGCCATCTATCCCTTCTCCAGCTCGCTTCCTCCCGGCGGGCAGCAGACCTTCCAGGCGCAGGTCTGCTACGTGCCGGATACGAACGGCGTCACCTGGACGGTGGATAACATTGCGGGCGGCAACAGCACGGTAGGCACGGTAAGCAGCGCGGGCGTCTACACGGCCCCGGCGACTGCGGGAACGCACTCGGTGCGGGTCACCGATGCATCCCTGGGCAAATCCAGCGGCAGCCTGGTGACGGTATTCTCCGGAGTTACAATCGATTTCGGTTCGCGCACCAATACCGCGCATCCGATTCCGGCCAACCTGCTGGGGACCGGACGCGGAGAATCCTTCCACACGACCGCGGACCGGGCGCTGGTGACCCAAGCCGGGGTCACGGTCTCGCGCCTCTACTCAGCCATTCCGCAGGTGTACGCCACCACCACGCCCGACTGGACGAAGATCGATCCGATGATCGCCAGCATACAGGCGGCGGGCATGCATCCGATGATTCAGATGTCCTATTCGCCTCCCTGGCTGCAGCCCACTTCGGGCACCTGCGCCGGCAGCAGCATAGCCACGCCCACCGACGTGAACAAGTGGGGGCAGATCGCCGCCTCGTATGTCGCGCACTTCGACGCTGCCTTCCCCGGCTTCGTGCAGGATTACGAGATCTGGAATGAGCCGAATGCGTCGGGACTGTGCTCGTCGAACCACCTGAACGACTACATCAAGATTTACGCGGCGGCCGCTCCGTTGATGAAGCAGCAGGCGGCGACCGACGGCGCGACCATTCGTGTCGGCGGTCCGGTGCTCTCCAGCTTCGCGAGCTCCTGGATCTCGACACTGCTCTCGACGGCCTCGACCGCGCCGTATGTCGACTTCATCAGCTATCACCAGTACACCTTCGGCCAGACGGCCCTGAATGTGCAGTGGGACAGCTATAACGGGAACAACTCGGTCTATCAGTTCATGCAGGACCCGAGCTTCGGAGTCTCCAGCGTCTACAACAAGGTGTACGCGCTGGTAAAGGCGGGTAAGCAGCCGCTGGGGGCCAAGACGCCGATCTACGTCACGGAATTCAACAGCAACTGGGCATTTTTCCAGGACTGCTGCAAGAACGATCCGGTGTACGCGCCTCTATTCAACGCTGTCTACATCAGCGACCTGCTGAACAACGTGTACAGCAGTGGCGCCCCCAGTATGCCGGGCAAGCTGGTGTACTTTGCCAGCAATGCCTATCCCTACTTCTGCCTGATCGGCGTGCCGGATGCCAATAACGACTGTCTCTACTCCGCAGGTTCGACGCCGCAGCCGTATCCCCAGTTCTACACCTACGACCTGCTCTCCTCGAACGACTACCTGGGGTTGGTAAATGGGGGCTACATGGCCGCGTCGATCAGCCCGCCGACGGGTGGCGGCGGTCCCGTGGCGACGGCCTTCTACACCGCCAGCCAAGATGCCATCATGGTTACCAATCCCACCTCCGTAGACTATGGGCAGGTTCCGGTGACGCTGAAAAATGTCGGCTTCGGGACACCGCAGGCGACGCTCTACCAGATTGTCAATGGAGCATCCATCAACTCCTCATCACTCGCACTGACGGCGCAGGGATCCAATTACTCAGCTACCATTTCCCTACCGCCGTACTCGGTGCAGGCGATCTCGTTGAAGGGGCAGTAAGGGCCATCGGTCGAATCTAAGCAGTTCGAATCGCGGCAGTTTGAGTCGCAGCAGCGGCGAGCTTTCCGCTCGCCGGTGCGGATGCTGCGTGATTCCGACCATGAACCGCGCAGCATGAAAGAAACTCCATCGCAGTCGCGCCAGCGGGATCTTCTCTCCGCGCAGACAAACCGTGTTGAGCAGAGCCAGACTCTCCTCATCGATGCGGATGACACGCTGTGGGAGAACAACATCTACTTCGAACGCGCCATCGCCGCGTTCATCCGCTATCTCGATCACACGGAACACTCCGCGGCCGAAATCAGAGCGGTCCTGAACGAGTGCGAACGGGAGAGCATAGCGGCGCATGGCTACGGTCTGGCCAGCTTTCGACACTCATTGGCGGCCTGCTTCGAGCGGCTGAGCCCGAAGGCCGCCAACGCGGCCGCCGATTCGGTTGCCGACCCAGAACGGCATGCGGACCGTCTCGCGCAGATCGCGAGCTTTGCCGCCTCGATCGCCGAGCAGCAGATCGAACTTCTTCCCGGAGTCGCCAGTACGCTTCCACGGCTGGCCGGGCGCCATCGGCTCATCCTGATGACCAAGGGCAATGCTGAGGAACAGCAGGCGAAGCTGGATGCATCTGGCGTCCACATGCATTTCAGCGCAGTGGAGATACCGCCGGAAAAGCACGCGGCTGCATATCGCGAAGTTTTGCGGAAGTATGCCATCGATTCCCGATCCAGTTGGATGATTGGGAACAGTCCCAAATCCGATATCAACCCCGCGCTCGAGGCGGGATTGAACGCCGTGATCGTGCATCATCCCAACACCTGGATTCTGGAACACGAAGCGCTAGCAGCGCCGCCCGCGGCACAGCGACTGCTCGAGCTGCACAGCTTCGCGGATCTTTTGCAGCACTTCTAAGCGTGCTTTCTGCGACTCCGCAGACGCTCCGATAGCGGCTGGTCGGGTTTCGCGCGGCGATCCCGCTTTGGTATACTCAAGCTCGGATCACCCTGTGTGCGGAAGTGGTGAAATGGCAGACACACCATCTTGAGGGGGTGGCGCCGAGAGGCATGGGGGTTCAAGTCCCCCCTTCCGCACCAAGCAAATCCAGAGCCCGAAGCGCCGAAATGGCAGGAAAGCAGCAGAATGATTTATCTTCTCACCACCATCCATATCATCGTGTCTCTCGTTCTGATCGGCGTCGTGCTGCTGCAGCAGGGTAAGAGCGCGGACCTTGCCGGCGCCTTCGGCGGCCAGGGTTCGCAGACCGCCTTCGGACCGCGCGGCGCAGCCAACCTGCTCACCAAACTGACCGCGTGGTGCGCCGTCATCTTTATGATCACGTCGATCAGCCTCACCCTGCTGATCTGCCGCCACTCCGGTGGACACTCCGTGCTCGAAGGCACCAAGACAGCGCCGGCGCATACATCGACTCCGGCCAAGTAATCTCGTCTTAACGCCCGGATTTCCCGCGCCCGATTTCCCGCGCCGATTTCCCGTTCCGACTTCCCGCTTAGGGAAGTGAGCCCGACGCAGGCCGGTACAGCATAGCCTGGCTGTACCGGCCTGAACGTCTTTTGTACACTGGGTGCCGATGATGAACCTCGTGCACGCAGTCGCCGCCACCCTTCTGCTTTTCGGCTCTCTCTCATTGACAGCTCAACAGAACACATCGCCGAAGACGCCAGTTACGGCTCCTCAGTCTCAGCAAGCCGAAGCGCAGAAGAGCGACGTGCAGAAATCGGAGTCGCAGAAGACCGCCGCGCAAAGGGCGGCTCCGCATGAGCCAGTTGTGGCAGCCGATCGCTCGGTGACCTTCACCTTTCCGAATGTGGGCGCCAACTCGGTAGAGCTCTCGCTCGAAGGCGCTGCTGCGGCGCAGCCTCTGACCAAGGCAGCGGACGGAAGCTGGACCATCACCACCGCACCACTGGCGCCCGAGGATTACGGCTATGCGTTTACCGTCGATGGTGTGCGCATGCTCGATCCCTACAACGTGCACATTAAGCCGAACCTGTTGTCGCCCAGCAATGTGGTGCATGTTCCCGGCAGCTCGCCCATGCTGTGGGAGGTGGCGGAGGTGCCGCATGGAGAGTTGCACCACCACTTCTATCGCTCTCCGCTGCTGACCGAGCAGAGCGATTTCTATGTCTACACACCGCCGAATTTCGATCCGCACAAGAAGTATCCCGTGCTCTATCTGCTGCATGGTTATAGCGACGATGCAAGCGGGTGGACGGCCGTCGGGAACGCGAATGTGATTCTCGACAACCTGATCGCCGCGGGCAAGACCAAGCCGATGATTGTGGTGATGCCGCTCGGCTACGGCACCATGGATATCATCCGGGCGACCTGGAACGCCTGGGATGATCACGCGCTGGTCAATCGCAACTTCGGTCAGTTCACGCAGATATTGCTGACCGAGGTCAAGCCACAGGTGGAGAAGCTCTATCCCATTTCATCCGACCGGAAGGACCACGCCATCGCGGGCTTGTCCATGGGCGGCGGAGAAAGCCTGCTGGTGGGACTGAACCATTTGGACGAGTTTGCCTATGTGGGAGCTTTCTCTTCAGCAGTGGGCGCGGTGAATTTCGAGCAATCGTTTCCGCAAGCGAATGCTCAGATGAATGACAAGCTCAAGCTGCTGTGGATCGCGTGCGGAATGGAGGATCACCTGTTTGCCGGGAACCAGCGCTTTGTGGACTGGTTGGAGCAGCGCGGGGTGCAGGTAACGGACATTCAGACGCCGGGCATGCACACCTGGATGGTCTGGCGGGACAACCTCATCCACTTCGCGCCGCTGCTATTCCAGAAGTAAAGCAAACTACGCAGAATCTCGGAATCCCGAGCCGAGCCAAGTCGTACCGTCTTTCTGGCGAAGGTATACAAGAAGCAAATTCCTCGACTTCGCTCGAGATGGCAGGCGCGCCGGGAAGCGCTGACCACACGTTGGAACGCTCTACATTCTGGGCTTGTGCTCGTTAGCCTTCTCTTTCGCTTCAGAGGCAGGGTTTTCGACTGAATCTTCGACCACCTCGCCCGTGTTCGCATCCACGTTCACTTCGTGCACCTGCTGGTCATGCTGGATGTCGAAGGAATAGATCCAGCGACCCTTCTCGTGCTCCAACTCCTGACTCTTGATGGTTCCACTCTCCTTGGAGAGCGCAATCTTCTTGGCTTCGCCCATGCTGAGCTTGGTCTTATGCGTAGTCTGCGCGTAAGTGCAAGGCACAAGGACTAACGAAAACAGCGATGCGGAGAGAAAAATCTTTGCGATGTGTGTTCTATACAAGGAACACCTCCATAGCTACAGTCTATTGAGCACGTGTGAAGCGACGCTGAAGGTGACTAACTTTCCAAAACGTATATCTCAGATAGAGAAATATACGGGCCGGCCTTAATTTCAAGTGAATTACTTGCTCTTTCCGAGCACCGGAATGCCGTGACCCCACGTGTCCGGTGGCGCAAGATTGGGGCGGAAACGGGGCGTCGCCATGTCCCGTTTATCGGAGTTGAAGATGGTGGTGCCCTGTGAGATCAGGTAGTCGGCGGTACGCGCGGCCAGCGCCTGGATGGTGAGCCCGGGATTTGCCGAGCCCTGGGTTGGCAGAATGCTGCCGTCGCAGATGAAGAGATTGGCGATATCGTGCGTGCGGCCGAACTTGTCCACCACCGAATCGAAGTTATCTCTACCCATGCGCGCCCCTCCTACGAGGTGCGCGAACCGCTGCTCCTGCACCACCTCCTGCGCGCCGGCGGCATAGAGGACTTCTTCTACTTTCTTTCTGCCGAATTCGATCAGCTTCCTGTCGTTATCGTGCAGGTTGAAGGTGACCCGTGCGACCGGTAGTCCGAAGCGGTCTTTCTCTTTGGCGAGCTGCACGCGGTTGTCCGGCCAGGGCAGGATCTCGCCCAGCAGGCCGAGTGCGGCCCAGTGGTTGTAGTCCATCATGACGCGGCGCAGACCCCAACCCCACGCATCCATCGACGCGATCATCTGTTTGGCGAAGGCGATGGGCAGAGGGCCGATGGTCTGGATGGCAAAGCCGCGCGCGAAGTCGCGTTGGGGGTCGGTCTCGTAGAACTCTTCGGTGAGCGCGTGCGCCGGCGGCGCCTTGTACATGCGTACCAGATCTTCAAAGCGGCCGGAGACGGTGTTGCCGGCCTGCGCCATCAGGTATTGGCCTACGGTGCCGCTGGAGTTGGCGAGGCCATCCGGGTATTCGGAGCAGGCGGAGTTGAGCAGCAGGCGCGGCGTCTCAATGGCATAACCGGAGACCACGACGGCGCGCGCTTTTTGGAAGTGGGTGTTGCCCTCACGGTCAAAGTAGTGCACGCCGGTCACGCGGTTGTTGGGACCGAGTTCCACGCGGCTCACCATGGAGTAGGGGCGAACCTCCGCCTTGTTGTGAATGGCGTCCGGCACGTGGGTGATCAGCGTTGAAGCTTTAGCGCCCACCTTGCAGCCCTGAATACAGAAGCCGCGATAGATGCAATGCGGACGGTCGCCGTGCGCGCCGGCAAGGATAGCGACCGGGCCGCCGATGGAGACTGGAATGTTGAGCGCAGAGCACCCCTTGATGAGCGCGTTTCCTACGCCGCCCATGGGATGCGGTCCATAGGGATAGCTGTGCGGATCGCCCCACGGGTACCACGCCGGGCCGGAGACGGGCATCTCCAGCTCAAGCTGCTCGTAGTAGGGCTTGAGCTCGTCATAGCTCATCGGCCAGTCCACGCCGACGCCATCCTCCGTGTAAACGCGAAAATCTGAGGGATGGAATCGCGGCACGAAGGAGGCCCAGTGAACGGAGCCTCCACCGACACCCTTGCCGCTGTTGTTTGAGCCGAGTTCGAGCGGGTCTGTGCCGCCAATCATGCGCAGATCTTCCCAGTAGAGATTGTGCGAGCCTGCTTCGTCGCTGACCCAATCCTTCTCGGTGTCCCAGAAGGGGCCGGCCTCGAGACCGATAACGTCGAATCCGGCACGCGCCAGCCGCTGCAGCAGGACACCACCGGCGGAGCCGACGCCGACGACGACGTAATCGACCTCTTCGCCATCGCGGAAGCGATGCTGCGGGATCTTGATCTTCTGAATGGGCCCGAGATTGTGCGTGTGGCTGTCGGATGCTCCAAAGGCGCCGAACACGGGTGCTTTCAAGATACTGCTTCTCCTTCTGCTTGCCTGCTCTATTGACCGATTCCCCGCGTACAGGCGCGATCAGAACTTGCGCTTGATCTCGGACCGCGTGCCTTCCGGCGCATTCCATGCATATCGTTCTTCCTCCACCTCCCATGGTTCGGGACGGCCGTTTTCCAGGCGCATGTAACCGCGCGGATACGCCGGGCCGCCAAAGCCGATCTCATCCCACGCCCAGGGGTGGGCGTAGTACACCGCAGCCGCATCGTGCAGCAGCATCTTCCAGAAGCGCTTGACGTTGAGTTGCTTCCACTGTTGCTGAGCACCGGCGGGCTTGTCGTCATTCAGCGACTGGAGCAGCAACTCGCGTTCGGCATAGGTGCACGCAACGAATGCGCGCCCGTGAACTTCCCTAGCCATCTGCTCAATGCCGCGCAGGCCGATGTGGTAGGCCTCCTGCTCCGGCGGCATATCTTCGTAGCGAAAGCCTGAGATCTTCTTCTCGAAGAGATTCTTGTCCATGAACGGAAGCACAGGAATGCGGCGCGACTCTTCGCGATCGGACTGCGGCAGGATGTGATCGAGCACCAGCGCCATGGTCTCCGCTTCCTCCGGCGTAAAGAAGCGGATGGGCGGGATGTCCGTCACGCGATCAAGGACGACCTTGCGCGTGGTGCTATCCCAGAAGCTCTGCTGCGAGAGCGTGCTGAAGCCGGGATAGTAGCCGGGCTGCCGGCGTTTGATCGGCGTGCCGTCATTGGACGTGGGAACGGGTGCTTCGGGTTTGGGGGCCATGATTATTCTTCCCTCCGCAGCAGGCTCGCCAGCAGGCCCAGCATGCCTGCTGCCCCGAAGAGCAAGGGAGCGAAGATCGGCGGACCGTACATGATGTTATAGAGCAGGTGTTTGCGGCCGCCGGGCCGGCGCAGCACGCCGCGGGCATGATAGAAGAAGCCCACGCTGGCGTTGACGGCGGCGAGAGCGGAGGCCGCGGGCAGCGCAGTGTGCGCGATGCGGCGGCTCTTCATCGCGCCGAAGCTGGCTCCTGCCAAGACCGGGGCCATTACGATCGGCGTCCACTGCGACCAGTGCCAGAAGCGCACCTTGTAATGCGAGTAGAGTGCCTCAGCGCCGCTGAATAACGCGCTCAACGCAGCGGCCAAGGCAAGGTGCTTCTGGAAGCGGCCCTCGCGCAGATCCTGGCTCCAGGAGATGCGATGGTGGCGCTTGCGCCAAAACCGGATCCAACTGCGCCGGTGGGCAGCATGCGGCACAATCTGCAGCGTGTGGTCCAGCGTGGCGTGCCGTTTCGCCTCCTCCCGGCGAAGATACGAAGCGATCAGCGCGAGGTAGGCGGCGGTCCCGAAGAACAGTGGCGCAAGCAGC
>JBPCNO010000097.1:0-29537 GCA_051001135.1 Acidobacteriaceae bacterium | reverse complement strand
GCCGCGCCCGCCGATGTCCCGCGTTCCCACCGCGTTCACGTCCGCAGCCGACCCCGGCTTCACCCCCGGCATCACGCCGTTCGGTCCCGGCTGCGGCGCGCCGTTGGTGGGCGTGCCCTGCACCGCCGGCGGCGGCCCCTTGTCCAGATCCTGGTGGGACGACTCCGTGGGCGTCTTTTGCGAGCCTTGTTGAGGCTGCGGCTGGGACTGCGCTTGCGGTTGGGTCTGCTGCTGAGCCGGGAACGTAGGCTGGCTCGTGCTCTGTTGCGCCTCCAGGACGCCGGCCGCGCTGAACACCAGCGCTGCCGCGATTGCACTCGCAGTAAGCCTTGGAGAGAACCTTGTCTGCCTCATGGGCACCTCACGAAAGCCCGCCACGTCACCTGCAATGGACGCAGCACGCCTTCCAGTTAGACCTAGTATGCTCCATTTCGGTGAGCGACGGCGCACCGCGAAAAGCTGCGATCCATCGCAGAGGAGTGTCATCCCAAGCGCACCGAGGGACCTGCTTCCCCCCGAGGGACCTGCTTCCCAAGGATGGCGGTGTCATCCGGCCCCCCGACAGCAAAACGGCGGGATCGCTCCCGCCGTCAGTGTCCTCCAGGGAACGTAGCTCAGTCGTAATACTCCAGCCCCAGATGCGTGATCAGGTCTTCACCCTTGATATGCCGCAGGGTGTTCTTGAGCTTCATCGACTGGATAAACAGATCGTGCTCCGGATACAGACCCGCCGGTGTGGTCGGCGACTTGAAGAAGAAGCTCAACCACTCCTGAATGCCCAGGTGCTTCAGTTCCGGCGTACGCGACGCCAGGTCGAGGAACAGGATCAGATCCAGCGCCAGCGGGGCCGCCAGAATGGAGTCGCGGCACAGAAAATCGACCTTGATCTGCATCGGATATCCGAGCCAGCCGAAGATGTCGATGTTGTCCCAACCCTCTTTGTTATCACCACGTGGCGGATAATAGTTAATCCTTACCTTGTGGTAAATATCGCCGTACAGGTCAGGGTAGAGCTCCGGCTGCAGGATGTAATCCAGCACCCCCAGCTTCGACTCTTCCTTGGTCTTGAACGACTCCGGATCGTCCAGCACCTCGCCATCCCGATTGCCCAGGATGTTGGTCGAGTACCAGCCTGCGACACCCAGCATGCGCGCCTTGAAGGCCGGCGCCAGCACCGTCTTGATCAGCGTCTGCCCGGTCTTGAAGTCTTTGCCGCAGATCGGCGCGCCGGTCTTCTTTGACAGCTCCTGCAGCGCCGGAATATCGACCGTCAGATTGGGTGCGCCGTTGGCGAAAGGAATGCCCTCGCTCAACGCCGCGTAGGCATAGATCTGCGACGGAGCGATCGACGGATCGTCCTCGAGCAGTCCCTTCTCGAAGGCCTCGATCGTCTGGTGCACGGCCGTCGGTTCGAGGAAGATCTCCGTCGATCCGCACCAGATCATCACCTGGCGATCGGTCTTGGTCTTGAACTGCTGGATATCGTTGCGGACCTGCTGCGCCAGGTCGCACTTGGAACGGCCGGTCTTCACGTGCGTGCCGTTCAGACGCTTGACGTAGTGTTGACTGAAGACCGCCGGCATCGGCTGGATGCCTTCGAGAAACGGACGGATCTGCTCCAGATGATCCCGATCCAGCACCGCGGCCGTCTTCGCCGCCTGATACATGTTCACGTCGAAGATGTCCCAGCCGGTGAAGACCAGGTCGTTGAGATCGGCCAGCGGAACGAAGTCCTTGATCAACGGCGTCTGGTTGTCGGTGCGCTTGCCCAGACGGATGGTGCCCATCTGCGTCACCGAACCGATCGGTTTCGCGAGCCCCTTCCGTACCGCCTCAACGCCGGCGATCAGCGTGGTCGCCACCGCCCCCATGCCGGGAATCATGATGCCGAGCTTGCCCTTCGCCGGCTGTATCTTCTGTGCGGGAGCGGTTGCTTGACCGCTGTCCTCGGAACTTGCCATCGCTGTCGTGGTCCATCCTCTCAGGTAAGTAGCGTCGGCACACACGCGTGGTGGAGAGTACGCACCCACCGCCATCTGCGGCGCTGCCGAACTGTATGCGGAACCCCTTAGTCTCGCGCCTTTCCGCTCCCGTTGGCAAATACGGGGCGGAACGAGCGCCCGAAGCGCGGCAGTTAGTCGCGATGTCACTCCAGAGCATTGCGAACAACCGATATATGGACTAAGATAACTTAGTCCCACAAAGGTGCCCAAATGATTACCGCTACCATTCACCAGGCCAAGACGCAGTTCTCACATCTGCTCAAACGCGCCAGCGAAGGCGAAGAGATCGTCATCGTTAAAGGCCGGAAGGCCACGCCGATCGCCCGCCTGGTCGCAATTGCCCCGGTCGAGAAGAAGCCCATCGGTGCGCTGGAAGGGCGCGTATCTCTCGGAGAGGCATTTTGGGAGCCGCTTCCCGATGAGGAATTACGTCTCTGGAACGGCGAGGGTGAATGAGGATTCTGCTCGATACCCATGCACTTGTCTGGGCCGTTGGTAATCATCCTCGCCTGTCCGATCTCGCACGGAATTATCTCGCCGATGATCGGATAGAGAAAGTGGTCTCGGCCGCGAGCGCTTGGGAGATCGCCACCAAGGTACGTCTCGGGAAGCTGCAAGAGGCCCGCGTGCTCTTCGAGGAGTTCGATCAAACCCTGGAGACCGCCGGGTACGTCCCGCTTCCCGTGACGATGGCCCATGCCCTGCGCGCGGGTAGCATGCCCGGAGAGCACAACGATCCCTTCGACCGCATGCTGGCAGCCCAGGCACTGAGCGAGAACATCCGCATCCTGAGCATCGATTCCCATCTCGATGTCTTCGGTGTGCGCCGCATCTGGTAGCCGTCAGGCCGCTTCAGCCTGCGAGCGATTGCGCCAGTGCGACCACACGAACCACGCAAAGCCGGCGATCAGCACGACCACGACGATCAGGTGGAAGCGATGGAACGCCGCCTTGAACCGCGGGTCCGTCTCCCAGCCCTGGCCCAGCTTCTCACCCACATACGCCAGCACGAAACACCACGGCCACGAGCCAAGAAAGGTGTAGATGTGGAAGCGCCACTGCGGCATCCTGGCAATGCCCGCAGGCAGCGCGATGAAGGTCCGCACCACCGGCAACAGACGGGCCACGAAGACCGTGATCCCGCCAAAGCGCTCGAAGTGGCGGGTCACCCGGTCGAGTTCCCGCCGGTCCAGCAGGACGAACCGGCCAAAGCGCTCCACCAGCGGCCGTCCGCCCCATGCGCCCACCCAGTACGCGACCGCCGAACCGAGGTTGCAGCCGACCGCGCCCGCCGTCGCCACCAGAAAGAGATTCAGTTTGCCGGTGTGCACCAGGTAGCCGGCAAACGGCATAATGACCTCGGACGGCAGCGGTATGCACGCCGACTCGATGGCCATCAGCAACAGCACGCCCCAATAGCCGGATGCCGAGATAACGCCGATGATGAAGTGCGCCACCGCAGCGAGAATTGATTCTGTCATAGTGATTTGCACATAGAGGATTCACGCGTAGAGACTCGCAGTATACCCGCAGGCATTTACGTTTCGGCGTTCTCGCCATCGGCATGTATACTGCCAGTCTCCTGATGGTTTTCTCGCTGATTCTCCCGCAGCAGCGCCTGAACCATCGCGCGCTGCAGACGTAGACACGCGGCGTCCTCCTGGCGTCGCACATGACCGCTCACGACGTCCACGGTGTGCAGCAGACGGCGCAGCACTGACGCATCCTGCCTGGCGTAAGGGGCGATGTGCTGGAAGACCGTCTCGGCCACCTCGGGGAAACGCGTCGTCTCCGCAATCAGCCGCCATGCGCCTTTCTCATCTCGGCGTAAAGGGGAAACGGGATCGCGCTCCGCCAGCAGTGACAGCCCTTCGGATAATCGGTCGATAGCATAGATAGCCGTGAATGGATCGTTGATGCCAGGAGAGAGCGCCCGAATTGTCACCTCGCTTAGCTGCTGGAAGGTAAAGCGCACGTCCTGCGCCGGAGTCCGCTGTGGCCCCAGCAGCCATGCGCTGTTCACGCCGGTGGTCATCTCCGGTGTGGCCGCGCCTGCGGGGTACACCAAAGCCAGCGCGCTTCCGGACACCACGTAATCACCGGGCCGCGCGACCAAACGCAGGACCGCGTCTCCCGCCCCCGCCAGTTCCATCGCGCTGTCCATGTCAATGGCCTGCACATAGCCGCTGCGCGCCGCCGTCAGCTCTGCCCATGAGCTGCTGGTTTCGGACTCGGCAGCCTCATCTACCGGCAGTGGCGAACCTGCCTCCGAGGGATAGAGTTCCGGGATCGACCGCATCATCTCTTTGCCGATCATGTTCACGATGCTAGACGCCTGAATGGACGAAGAGATGTGGTGAATAAAGAAGATCAGCAGCACTAGGCTGATCACGGAAAGCGCGATGGCGACTGTGATGGCTATAGCCGGAACGAAGCCACTGGTCACGTTGTTGCCGCGGATCGTCCGCACTACCAGCACGCAATAGATGAACGTAGAGACGAAGGTGCCCAGCAGCACCTGGGTGATGCGATCGCGCATGAAATTACGCAGTACGCGCGAACCATACTGCTGCGAAGCTATTGAAAGCGCCACCGAAGCGAGTGAAAAGGTCACGCTCGCCGCCGTGATCATCGACCCGGCGATGGTGGATAGCAGCGAGCGTGCTCCTTCGGCTCCTCCGGAATAAGCCCATCCGAGCGTGCCCTCCGTTCCCGGATCGAGCCGCTGATCCATAGCCACCAGCAGGAAAGCAACCACCACGGCCAAGGCGGCCATAAGCGTGGGTACAAACCAGAAGCCGGTGGTGAGCGTGTCTCGCCACTGCGCCAGCCTTATCCGCATAGCATCCTTGGCGGTTCTCCTTTTTTCATGATGGAACGTTTTCCGTGTTCGTTCGAGGTATGAATCGCTGCGTCACGCATGGGATGCGGGTAGTCTGCGCCCCGGCGGCCGGATTTGCACGCGCAACGCCTTCCATCCGTACGCCCAGCGCCTTGGTACCATAGGAGAGCGAGCGACAGGAGCTACCAGACATGGCAGACATCATGACGGTACCGGCAGAGACTACGGGAACGGCGATCAAATCTCAGGAGGACCAGGAAAAGAAACTCAAGCGGCAGACCATCGGCTTCACTTTCTTCAAGGTCATGCCGGAGTGGCGCCGGCTGCCTGCGGAAGAGCGCGCCGCACATAAACAGGCCTTTGCCGATGTGATCAAGCGCTGGAATCAGCCTGGCCGCCTTCTAACTCTCACCTACTCCACCGTCGGCCTGCGTGCGGACGCTGACATGGTCCTGTGGCGCATCTGCTACTCCCCGGAAGACCTCAGCGACATGACGGCGGAACTGCTGCGCACCCCTTTGGGCGGCTATCTTGAGACCTCTCACAGCTTTCTCGCCATGACCAAGCGCTCGCAGTACCTGATCGGCCACGAGCACGAAGGGCAGCACGATTCGCGCGGGGCGCTGCGTCCCGGCGGGCAGAAATACATCTTCATCTATCCCTTCTGGAAGACCCGCTCCTGGTACTTGCTGCCGAAGGAAGAGCGCCAGCGCCTGATGAACGAGCACATCCGCGTCGGCCACCTCTATCCGCGGGTCAAGCTCAACACCACCTATTCCTTCGGTCTTGATGACCAGGAGTTCGTCGTCGCCTTCGAGACCAACTACCCGGAGGACTTCCTCGACCTGGTGCAGCAACTGCGTGAGACGGAGATCAGTCCCTACACGCTCAAGGACACGCCCATCTTCTCCTGCATCCGCATGAGCCCGGAAGAGATGCTGGAGCGCCTGGGCTAGATCACTCTTGCTCTCGGTGTAAGCTGCGAATGAAAGTGCGCGGCCCCCTTCCTTCCGGAAGCCGCGTATCACTTCATCTCGAGATAGTTTCCAAACCCAACCACGACTGTCGATGTGACCAGAAGTAACAGCCCGCAGCCTACCAGGATCTTCGTGCGCCGGCTGGTGTCCCGCCACTCGTGCAGCACCAGTCCCCACAGGGTGGCGAAGATGATGATGCTGGCCATGTGCAGGGTCCAACTGGAGAAGTCGTACTTGCCCATCCTCGTCTGACCCATGGAGTAGAAGAAGAACTGGAAATACCAGATAACGCCGGCGAGCGCCGCAAGCAGGTAATTGCCGGCCAGGGTTGCGGGCCTCAAGCGCAGATCCTGTTCTGACGGCCTGGGCTCCGACTCCATCTGCATCTTTCCGCTGGCCGGCGACGCTGCCATGGGATTCGATCCGGCGGCGCCAAGGAACTGCGCAGCCGAGCGGTTCTTTACGATCAGGAACGCCGACCAGACAAAGTTCGTCGCGAATCCGCCCCAGAGCACCACCACCAGTACCGGCAGGTTCTGCCACAGATCGCTTCGCTCATGCGATAAGAGCTCTACCCGCGCAATGGCGGCAATCGGCTTGCCCGCGTTGAGTCCGTAGGCGAAACAGGCGCTCATAATGCCGGCAAAGATCGCCACGCCGAGCCCCCGCATGAAAGAAAAATCCCGCTCTCCCAGCGCCGCCTTCTCTTCCGGCGGCACCTCTCGTTCCTTGAAATACCCTGCGAGTCCGCTGAGGACAATGGCTGCCATACAGACAGCCACGCCCAGCAGAATGATCTGCCCTCCGCGCTGATGCACGACCGTGGTCATCTGCCCGCTGAAGATAGGCGGCATGAGGGTGCCGAACGCGGTGCAGAAACCGAGTGCGATCGCGTAACCCAGACCGATGCCAAGGTAGCGAATGGAGAGCCCGAAGGTGAGTCCGCCCACGCCCCACATCGCTCCCCAGAAGGCGGCATGCCATAGCGTCGTCTTCGGCGCCGCATGCAACACGCCGGCCAGATCCGGCACCAGCAGCCATGCCAGGCATAGCGGCGCTAGGATCCACGCGGCAAACCCCTGGATAATCCAGTAGATCTCCCACGACCATCGTTTGATCGGCCGGAACGGGATGAAGTTGCTGGCCGACGCCAGCCCGCCGATCCAGTGATAGACCACCCCTATGAAGGGATTTGGACCCAAATGTCACCTCTTGCTCTGGAACGCGCAGGACCGCGGCTGGTCGCGTGATTGCCATACTAGCGGATGCAAGTGGCTGCTGGAATAGGTTGCGTATTGAAACTGCCGGTGCGAATGACTAGACTTTCTGTGACCTGGAACTGAGTCGCCGAGGCTCGCAGATGAACGCAAGTGACGATCCGCGACCAGCTATCCGGTTCCTGGATCGCTTCACCATCGATCGCTTCACCATCGAGATCCCGTCCTGGGGATTTGCGAATACGGGTACACGCTTCGGCAAGTTCCTGCAGCCCGGAGCGGCGATCACGCTCCCGGAGAAGTTCGCCGACGCCGCGCAGGTGCATGCGCTCACCGGTGTCACACCCACGCTTGCGCTGCACGTGTTGTGGGACCTGCCGGGCGGGATGGGCGATATAGCGCTGGTGCAGGAGTTGGCGTCGAAGTTCCATATCCGCCCTGGTTCCATCAACCCCAATCTCTTTCAGGATCAGGAGTATAAATTCGGCTCCATCTGCAATCCGGATTGCGCCATCCGTCGCCGGGCTATCGATCATCTGCTCGCCTCAGTCGAGATTGCGAAGGCCCTGGGGTCGCGGGACCTATCGCTATGGATCGCCGATGGCTCGAACTATCCCGGCGCACAGAGCTTCCGCGATCGCATCCACTGGCTGGAGGAGGCGCTCCGAATCACGCACGACGCACTTGGAGCAGACCAGCGGCTGCTCATCGAGTACAAGCCGTTCGAGCCGGCCTTTTACCACACGGACGTGGCCGATTGGGGCATGGCCTCTCACCTGGCGCGGACCGCTGGCCCACAGGCTCGCGTGCTGGTCGACACCGGCCACCACTACCAATCGCAGAACATCGAGCAGATCGTCGCGTGGCTGCTGCACCTGCGCACCCTTGGCGGCTTCCACTTCAACGATCGCAAATATGCGGATGATGACCTGACCATCGGATCCATCGATCCCTACCAGGTCTTCCGTATCTTCCACGAGCTTCTCAGCGCGGCGAACGCCGGCGTCTTTGCCGATGTGGCATTCATGATCGACCAGAGTCACAACATCAAAGGAAAGATGGAGGCTATGGTGCAGACCGTCATGGCGGCGCAGGAACTCTTCGCCAAGGCGGCGCTGGTCGATCGTGAACGACTCAGAGAGCTGCAATCCGCGGCAAAGACGGTTGAGGCGGAAGAGTGCCTGCGCGCGGCGTTCTGGACAGACGTGCGGCCGGTTCTGGAAGAGTGGCGCAGGAAGCGCGGCCTCCCCGAAAACCCTTTGCGCGCCTTGTTGGAGAGCGGTTACGTCGAGCACACTGAGCGGGAGCGCGGCGCGCGCAACGCCTCGCTCCCCGCAAGCTATGCGTAGTCAGGAATGAGGAGTTATGTCAGTCACCGTCGATGCCAGTTCAAGAGCCGATTCGCGGCGCCTCAATCTACGGCATCTGCTCAATCTACGGCATCTTGAAGATCGATGGGACGATAGCATCGCCGCAGGTCTGGACCAGGCCGAGTTGCTTCGCTACCGCTCGAACCTGCTCGGCTCTGACCTCCGCATCACCAACTTCGGCGGTGGCAACACCAGCTCCAAGATCCAGATGGCCGATCCGCTCACGGGTGACGACGTGACCGTGCTGTGGGTCAAGGGCAGTGGTGGCGACCTGGGCAGCATCCAGCGCTCCGGCTTTGCCACGCTCTATCTGGAGAAACTGCGGGCGCTCCAGACCCTTTACCGCGGCGCAGACCGCGAAGATGAGATGGTGGCCTACTATCCCCTCTGCACCTTCGGCATTAATCCGGTTGCCGCCTCGATTGACACGCCGCTCCATGGCTTTCTTCCCTTCCCGCATGTAGACCATCTGCACCCGGCCTGCGCCATCGCCCTTGCCGCTGCCGCAAACGGGCGCGACAAGATGGAGGAATTCAATCGCATCTGCGGCCATACGCTGCTCTGGCTGCCGTGGCAGCGTCCCGGCTTTGAACTTGGCATGATGATGAAGAGGGCGGTGGAGCAGCGGCCGGACTGCGACGGCATCGTTCTGGGCGGCCACGGCCTCTTTACCTGGGGCGAAACCCAGCGGGAGTGCTATCTCCATACGCTTTCCATCATCGATGAGCTAACTACCTTTATCGAAGAACACCTGCGGAAGAAAGGCCGTCGCATCTTTGGCGGCCGGCAGCATCAGGCACTGTCAAACCGGCAGGACGTCGCCATGGAGATCCTGCCCTTCCTGCGCGGCCGGGTGAGCGAACAGAAGCGCCTGATCGGCAGCTACTCCGATCTGCCGGAGGTGCTTGAGTTCGTCAACTCCGAGGACAGTGAGAAGCTTGCGTATCTCGGCACAAGCTGCCCCGATCACTTCATCCGGACGAAGATTCGCCCCATGTTCGTGCGATGGGATCCGGCGAGCGGTAGTGCTGACCTGAAGAGTGCGATCGAGGCGAGACTCACCGCCTATCGTACCGAGTACGCAGACTACTATCGCCGGCACGCGAACCCCACATCGCCGGCCATGCGCGATCCCAATCCCACGGTTGTGCTGATTCCAGGTCTGGGCATGTTCAGCTTCGGCAAGAACAAGCCCGAGTCCCGCATCACCGGCGAGTTCTATGTCAACGCCATCCACGTGATGAAGGGCGCGGCCGGGCTGGAAGATACTTCCTCAGCATCGCGCGTGCCCGCGTCCTCTTCACCCGTGCCGCAGTCTCCCGTGCCGCAGTGCGGGTCGGACGCGTTGGCAGAGGCCTTCCAGGTCTACAGCAACTATGTCTCGCTGCCCGCCTCCGAAGCCTACCGCATCGAGTACTGGGCGCTCGAAGAGGCCAAGATTCGCCGCCAGCCGCCGGAGAAAGAGCTTAGCCGTCGGATTGTGCTCGTGGTGGGCGGCGGCAGCGGCATCGGCCGTGAGGTTGCGCTGCTCGCGGCCGCCCGCGGTGCGTACGTGCAGGTTGCCGATCGCGATCATGCGAGCGCCGAGCGCGTCGTCAACGAGGCCAGGATGCTGGCCGGCAAGGAAGGCGCCACCGCTGCTGCCGTCGATATTCGCGATCGCGCCTCGATCCGCACGGCGATTCGTGAGACTGTAGCCCACTTCGGCGGCCTCGACATCCTGATCAACACCGCGGCCCTCTTTCCCTCTTCGCCCACCGGCGTGATCTCCGACCAACAATGGGGACTCACGCTTGAGGTCAACGTCACGGCCAATTTCCTGCTGGTGGAAGAGGTCGGCAAGCTTTTCCGTGAGCAGGGATTGACCGCCAGCGTGGTGCTGACCAGTTCCGCGAACGCGGTTGTGCCCAAACGAGGAAGCGAGGCCTATGACGTGAGCAAAGCCGCTCTCAGCCATCTGATTCGCGAGCTCGCTGTCTCGCAGGCGCCCAACGTTCGTGTGAATGGCATCAGCCCCGCCACCGTAGTCAAAGGCTCCACCATGTTCCCGCGGGATCGCGTGGCCGCCTCGCTCAGCAAGTACAACATCCCGTTCGAGGCAGAGATGTCCGACGACGAACTGCGGGATCGGCTGGCAGCCTTCTATGCCGAGCGCACTCTGACCCATCAACCGGTCGATCCGCGCGTGTGCGCCGAGGCCATCCTGTTTCTCGCGGGTCCGCAGGCCCCCTGCACCACAGGACACCTGATCCCCGTCGACGGCGGATTGGTCGAGGCGTTCCTTCGCTAATCCAAACGCGATGCACACCAGGCCTCCCATGCTCGGCAGCTCTCCACCGAATCTCGTCGCCATCGATCTCGGTGGGGAGAGCTGCCGCGTCTCCTTGTTGCAGTGGAAGGGCGGTGCGCCGCAGATCGAGCTGGTTCACCGCTTTCCCAATGCACCCGTCCAGCAGGGCGGCTCTCTCCATTGGAACCTCAGCTACATCCTCTCCCAGCTTGAGCGCGGACTGCACCGTTGCGCGCAGCACAGCCCAGCGCCCATTGCGGCCATCGGCGTCGATGGCTGGGCGGTCGATTACGTCCGGCTTGGCTCGGACCAGCTTCCGCTCGCCGCCCCATTTTGCTACCGGGATCTGCGCACCCAGGCCGCCGAGACTGCCATGCGCAGCCGCATCTCCAATGAGGAACTCTTCCGCATCAGCGGCGTTCAACCCCTGCGGATCAACACGCTCTACCAACTCGCCGCCGATCGGATAGCCGGGGTTCCCGCGCACGCGCGATGGGTCAATCTGCCGGAGTACGTTCTCGCCCACCTGGGTGGCCGCCGTGTCGCGGAGTACACCAGCGCCACGCATACGGGGCTCGTCGACTCCACCACGCGGCAGTGGAGCAGCAGCCTGTTCGATCTCTGTGGCAGCGACATCGGCGCAGCTCCGGAACTCGTCCCCACGGGCACCGAAATCGGGACAGTTCAGGGCTCGCTCCATCAGCTTCCAGCCTTCGCCTCTACCCGCCTGATCGCGCCCGCCTGTCATGACACCGCCTCCGCCGTGGCCGGCATCCCCGCGCAGGGCGATGATTGGGCGTACATCAGCTCCGGCACCTGGTCGCTGGTCGGAGCCCTGCTGGACCATCCCATTCTTTCGCCGCAGGCCTGCACCGCCGGATTCACCAATCTGGGAGCTGCCGGCGGCCGTATCTGCTTCCACAAGAATGTGAACGGCATGTGGCTGCTCCAGCAGGTCTTCGCACAGCTCTGCCCCACACCCGGCATGTGGCCCATGACCGAGTTGCTCGCGACCTGTGAGCGCGTGCCAACGCCTGCCCACCTGCTGGACCTCGACGATGCTTCTCTGCTGCTCCCGGGCCGGGCAACCGGCCACCGTCTGGAGCAGGACACCATGGCTACGCGCATCAACGCGCAGCGTGCCCAGCACGGGCTGGAACCGCTGCCTCAAGACGCTTCCGCCATGCCGATCTTCGCAAGCCTCATCTTCCACAGCCTCGCTCAGCATTACGTAAAAGTGCTGGGCGATTTTGAAAGGCTCACCGGAAGGCGTATCCAGCGGATTTGGGTGGTGGGCGGTGGAAGTCTCAACCCTCTTCTGAATCGGCTGACAGCCGGCGCCACAGGTCGTGAGGTCTGCCGCGGAGTGGCGGAAAGCTCCACCATCGGCAACCTTGCGGTGCAGCTTGCTACTCTGGAAGGCGAACCGAACGCGAGCAGCAGGATCGCCCATTGGGCCCGCATCCTCACCGCGCCGGGCCAGGCTTGAATGGACTGACGATGCGGATCTCGCTTTTCATCACGTGCTACAACGACACTCTCTTCCCCCAGACGGGCAAGGCCGTGGTCTCGGTCCTGGAGCGGCTTGGCCATACAGTGGCGTTTCCGCTGGAGCAGACCTGCTGTGGCCAGATGCACTTCAACACCGGCTATCGCCGCGAAGCCTATCCGCTCGCGCGGCGGTTCCTATCGCTGTTCCGGGACGCGGAGGCGGTCTGCATCCCGTCCTCCTCCTGCGTGGCGATGATCCGCGAGTACTACCCGGCTCTCGCACGGGAGAACAACAACGCGCAGATGCAAATGGAGCTTGATGCGCTCTTGCCGCGCATCTTCGAGTTCGCGGAGTTGCTCACTGACTGTCTTCATATCGAGGACGTGGGCGCATGCTTTCCCCATCGCGTAACCTACCACGCGAGCTGTCACGGGCTGCGCAGCCTCAACCTTGGCGACAAGCCGACGCGGCTGCTCGCTCGCGTTCGGGACATCGAGCTTGTTCCGCTTGCGGGTCTCGAGACCTGCTGCGGCTTCGGCGGCACCTTCGCCATCAAAAATGCCGAGGTCTCCGCCGCCATGCTTACGGACAAGATCCAGGCGGTGCGGAATACCGGCGCACAGGTATGCACAGCGTGCGACAACTCCTGCCTGATGCATATCCAGGGCATGCTGCATCGCCGCAACGCGGGCGTGCGCACCGCGCACATCGCCGAAGTGCTGGCGGCGACCGAGGGCCCCCGCGCATGAGCCTCGTCTCCCTCGACCCGCATAACGCGCCTCCCTTCCCTCAGGCCGCTGCAGCGTCCTTGCGCGACACGCAGATGCGCAAGAACGTGGCCCACGCGACCGATGTCATCCAGCACAAGCGCGCCGGGCTGGTGGCAGAAAAGCAGGACTGGCAAGCGCTCCGTGATGCCGGCGCCGCCATCCGCGACGACGCCCTCATTCACCTTGACGTCTATCTCGAACGCTTCGAGCAGCGATGCACTGCGGCTGGCGGTGTGGTGCACTGGGCTGCGGACGCCGCGGAAGCGCGGCAGATCGTACTCGCGTTGCTTCAGCAGGTGAATGCGACCGAGGTCATCAAGATCAAGTCGATGACCACCGCCGAGATCGACCTCAACGCTGCGCTCGAAGCCGGCGGTATCCGCGCCTATGAGACCGATCTTGCCGAATTGATCCTGCAACTCGGTCACGATCAGCCCTCGCACATCGTGGTTCCGGCGCTGCACGTCAATCGCCGGCAGGTGCGCGAGCTCTTCGTGCGCGAGATGAATTTGCCGGAGTTGAGCGATGCTCCTGAGGCCCTGGCCGAAGCGGCGCGGCTTTACCTTCGCGCCCGGTTTCTCCAGGTCAAGGCTGCGGTCTGCGGAGCGAACTTCCTGGTTGCCGAAACCGGCTCCGTCACCATCGTCGAGTCGGAGGGCAACGGCCGCATGTGTCTTACGCTGCCCCATACGCTCATCGCGGTCGCCGGCATCGAGAAGGTCATCCCCCGCTACAGCGATCTCGAGGTGCTGCTGCAGACCCTGCCGCGCTCGGCGACCGGCGAGCGGATGAACCCCTACAACTCCATCTGGACAGGCGTGACACCCGGGGATGGACCGCGGCGCTTCCACGTGGTGCTGCTGGATAACGGCAGGAGTGATCTTCTTGCGGATCGAACCTCCCGCCAGACGTTGCGCTGTATCCGCTGTGGCGCGTGCCAGAATGCCTGCCCGGTCTATCGCCAGACCGGCGGGCACGCCTATGGATGGGTCTACGCCGGTCCCATCGGCGCTATCCTTACGCCGCAACTGCAACACCTGGAGCATGCACGATCGCTTCCCTATGCCTCCTCTCTGTGCGGCGCGTGCTATGAAGTCTGCCCGGTCAAGATCAACATCCCCGAGGTCCTCGTCTATCTGCGCGGGCGTGTCGTTCAGACGGAAAGGCGCACTTTCAGCTCCGCGCTCGATCAGGAGAGAATCGGCATGAAGATGATGGCGCGGATCTTTCTCAGCCGCAGGCGATTCGAGACTGCGCAAAGGCTCGCTCGTCTCGCTCAGCGGCCGCTCGTGGGAAAGGATCGCTGGATTCACTGGCTACCCGGCATCGCCGGGCGATGGACCGCGGAGCGCGACCTGCAACCGCTCCCACCGGAGAGCTTTCGCGAGTGGTGGCAGGCGCGGGAGAAGCCGCACGGCCCTCCGCAGAGCAGCGCGCTATGAGCCGTGAGATCGTTCTCGGCCGCATCCACGCGGCATTGCAGCAATCTTCAGTGCATCTGGACGAAACATCTGAAGTATCGCAGTCGGGCACGTATCGGCGGGCGAGCGAACTGTCACCCGCCGAGGTGCGGCGGCTCTTTGACCGACGGCTGGAAGAGTACGGAGCCCGCGTCTTTGATTGCGGCGAACACGATCTGGCGGAGAAGATTGCCGCCATTCTTCTCCAGGGCAACAGGCGCAATATCGCCCTTCCCGGCGGCATCGCAGCGCAGTGGCTCGATTCGCGCATCGAGTGGATGGTGGACGAGGGGCTCTCCTTCGCCCAATTGGACGCGGTCGACGGTGTGCTTACCGCGGCCACCGCGGCTGTGGCGGAGTCGGGGAGTATCGTGCTGCAGCATGGCCCCTCTGAGGGGCGGCGCGCCCTCACCCTTCTGCCGGACTACCACCTCTGCATTCTCTTCGATCATCAGATCGTTGCCACCTTGCCGGAGTGTTTTGACCGCCTGCGCGCAACTGCTGCCCGGCCCACCACCTTCATCTCCGGGCCTTCCGCTACCGCCGATATCGAGATGACACGCATCAAGGGCGTGCACGGCCCCCGCTCACTCGATGTTGTCGTGGTGAGTTCTTTGCAGAGCGCCCCGGCCGAGGTTCAATAGAGAAACTGTCTCTGTTATGCTGTTGCACACCTGGGAGCGACACGATTGGCACAGCAGAAGATCAAGCGGCTTTACCTGATTCCCATCCTGTCCAAGGCTCTCGACATTCTCGAAACACTCGAGTCCGAAAATAAGCCAGTCACCCTGGAATCCATCTTCCAGCGATCGCAAATCTCCAAGACCAGCGTCTATCGCATCCTCAAAACGTTCGTCCATCGCGGATACGTCGCGCAGATGCCGGATGGCTCCTACCGCCTGGTATCCCGTCCCAGGAAGATGCGTTTTGGCTTCGCCGCGGAGAGTGCAGAACTGCCCTTCTCCGAAGCGGTGGCTGCCAGCCTCAAAGCCGCCGCTGCAGCCTCCGGCGTCGAACTCATCATCCGCGACAATCGCTATGACGCCGGCACTGCGTTGAAGAACGCGCGAGAGTTTGTGGCCGGCGGCATCGATCTCATCATCGAATTTCAGATCGAGGAGCACATTGCCCCTCTCATCGCCCACACCATCTCGCGCGCCAACATTCCCTTGATTGCTATCGATATCCCGCACCCGAACGCTGTGTACTTCGGTGTCGATAACTTTCAGGTCGGCCTTGAGGCCGGCGAACTGCTCGCTCAGCACGCCGTGAATCACTGGAAGAGCAGGGTCGATCGGGTTCTGGGTCTCGATGTAACAGAGGCCGGCGCCTTTGTGCAGAGCCGTATCTCCGGAGCGTTCGAGGGTATTCGCTCTCTCCTGCCGCGGATCCCGCCGTCTGCCTATGTTCGTCGCGACGGTCGCGGCCTGCGCCAGACCAGCGCCGAAGTCGTCTCCGAGTTCCTGGGACGTCACCAGCGCACAGACCGCATCCTTATCGCTGCCGCCACGGATACAAGCGCCCTTGGCGCCCTGCAGGTTACCCGGGAGATGAAGCGTGAGAAGCACACCGCCATCGTCGGCCAGGACTGCATTCCCGAGGTGCTTGAGGAGCTACGGCGTGGAACCGGGCCATTGATCGGCTCCATCTCCCACCAGGCTCACACCTATGGTCCCCGTCTCATTCAGCTTGGCGTTGCCCTGCTGCGCGGCCACACGGTCCCGCCGTATAACTACGTGGAGCATAAAATCGTCACCGCTGCGAATGTGCCGCGCGACACCGTCTCATAACATGCGGCTGTTCTCTTTAAGGATGCCCTGGATTCAGATCACGCAACTCTAGGAAGCTATGCATATTCGAAGACTCATCGCCCCCGTCTTCAGCCTCTCCGTCCTGAGCCTCTCTACACTGTGCATTCCAGCTCTTGCCCAAACAGCGGAGACCGCTGGCTCGCCAATCTCCAATCAGGATCTGGACCCGGCGCGCAAACTCGCGGCCCAGCCCCTCCAATCCTCCCGCCACACGCCGCTGCCCGAGCAGTACATCTGGACCGCAGAGGACGCGGTGCCCGAGCACCCGGCCCTGGAGCTTGGCTGGAGCTCCCGCTCCGGGAAAAATCTCGAGCCGCACTACTTCCGGCGTACCTTCCAACTCGACGCAGCCCCGCCCGAGGCGACGCTCTATGTCGCCGGACCTCGCTCCGCCGCTGTCTACCTGAACGGGCAGCCGGTCTGCGCCTATCAGCTCAATCTGGATATCCCTATGGGCATCCGCGTCGTCGCCTGCGACGTAACCCACGCTTTGAGCACCGGCAAGAATGTTCTCGCCATTCAGGCAGTGCGCGGTCCGGACATCGGCAGCGGAGCCGATAGCCGCCTCAGTGTCCAGCAGACACGCGGCCAGGTGCTCGCGGTGAAGATCGTGCCCGCGGCTCAGGGAGCCGTCGCCCCAGCGCTGCTGATCAGCGATGCGCAATGGAAGGCCTCAATGCAGGCCTCCTCCGGCTGGCAGAGCGCGACCTTCGACGACCAGGGTTGGCACCCCGCCGATAGCCTGGGCGGCATCGAGAGCTCGATCGAATTCTTTCAATGGAACGCCGATGCCGGCATGTATGACTGGCCGGGCTACGATGGCATCTCGCCCTTCCTGGCCCAGTACCATCTCGCGCCGGCCGTAGTCAGCCACGCCTATGGCGGATCGGGTCAGCTAAGCAATGTGGAGGCGTTGGCCAGCCCCGCCAACTCCGGCGCGGAGTTTACCGTACAGCTTCCCGCCGCCTCGATTGGTCAGGAGCGGGCTCCGCAGGTTCTGCTCGACTTCGGACGCGAGGTCGTCGGCCGGCTTGAGTTCCGCTCTGCCTCCGATCAGGCGAGCGACGTCACGGTGCAATATGGCGAGTCCGAGGCCGAGGCTCTGCACGGCCCGTATCTCGGCGTCGATCCGCTCCACATCGCTCCCCATGTCACTGCGTACGGACCGAAGAGTGCCTTTCGCTATGCGCTGGTGCACTTCACCGGTGGCAAGGAGACGCGCTATCCATCCATTCAACTCGCGGGTATCGAGTATCCGGTCACCTATCGAGGATCCTTTGAGTCCTCCGATCCCAGGCTCAACCGGATGTGGGCCATCGGCGCCTACACCGCTCACCTCTGCATGCAGGACGATATCTGGGACGCACCCAAGCGCGATCGCGGACGCTGGATGGGCGATCTGGATGTAAGCGGGCGGACCATCGAGGACTCCTTCGACGACCACTTCCTCATGGAGAGAACGCTGGATCGCCTCCTGGGCGAAGCGCCGATCAAGAATCACGTCAATGGCATCGCCGGCTACTCGGCCTTCTGGATCACCGGCGAGACCGAATACTACAAGCACACGGGCGCCATCCGGCAACTCGAATCCACACACACTCGGCTGGTACAGCTACTGCACTTCATGGAAACGGAGCTCGACCAGCGCAACCTCTACGCCAACGAGACTCACTCCTGGCCCTTTGTAGATTGGTCTCCGGAGCTGAATGGCGATGACGCTGAATCCCGGCGCGCCACACAGTTCGAGTTCTATGCCGCCTTTCGCGATGGCGTCTATCTGCTGCGGCAGTTGCACGACACCAGCAACGCCGACCTGTTTCAGCAGCGAGCCGACTCCCTCAAAGCAGCCGCGCAGAAGTATCTCCTCGACTCCTCGGGTTCATTCGGCCCCCGCTGGCAGACCAACGCCTACGCCGTCTTGTCAGACGTTGCCCAACCTTCGCAATACCCAGCCATCTGGCATAATGCGCTCTCGAACGTTGGACACGTGAAGTACAACGCGCTCATCGTTACGCCCTATTACAACTACTACGTCATCAGCGCGATGGCCAGGATGGGCCACCGCGCCGAGGCCCTCGATTGGATCCGGCAATACTGGGGCGGCATGGTGGATGAAGGCGCGACATCCTTCTGGGAGGGATACGATCCCTCCTGGTACAAGAGCGATTTCCATGCCTCCTTGCAGGCTGACAATCTGTCCGGCTACACGGTGAGCCTGGCGCATGGCTGGTCGAGCGGCGTCACCCCCTGGCTCATGGAAGAGATTCTCGGCATTCACGCGCGTGCCGCCGGCTTCACCCAGGTGGACATCCGGCCCGACCTCATCGATCTCGAGTGGGCCAAGGGAGCGGAACCTACGCCGCGCGGAATGTTAAACGTGGATATTCGCAAGGCCCCCGGCTACACCACCGCCATTGACTTGCCTGCGGGCACACAGGCCCGCATCTCCGTTCCCGTCGCCACGCCAAGCGCGCAAGTGCTGGTCAACGGGAAATCACAAACCAGCACGCCGGATGAAAATGGCAGCCGCGCTATCGTAGTGCTCGACCGCGCCGGACACTACGAAATTCAAAGCCGCTAAACCTTGGATGGATAACACGGTGCCTGGTGGACAGTAGCTTGCCGGAAAGAGAACGTCGTTTGTACTCCAGCGTTCACGGCGCCGAACTTCGCGTCAGCGTGCGGCTGGCGGGACGGAGTGCCCAGGACGCGACGACGATCGCCGTGAACACCAGCGGCGCGATGATGTTCCCAGCTCCGTCTCCCGCGGCGGCGTGCGCGACGGAAGCGCCGGTCAAATCGATGAAGATGCCCGCGTATGCCCACTCTTTGACTAGGGCGAACCCGGGCAGCAGGATCACGATCGCGCCGAGGATCTTCCACACACCGAGGAGCACGGCGAAATGAACCGGATACCCCAGGTGCGTGATTCCCGCGATGGCCGTAGGTGATCGCATTCCCTGCATGATCCCACCGGACAGAAATAAAGAGAGTGCGATCGCGATGGTGCAAACCCAGTAACCAATGACCTTTGCTTTCATGGTCCAAGCCTCCTTTTCGATGCCGGCGTTATTGCAGCCCCGCGACTACTCGTTCCAGGCCACCGATAAACTTCTGCCAGCCGTAGTTCGCGCCCTTATAGGCGGCCTCTTGATCGGGACGGAAGCCGGACTGCTCCATGCGCACGAGCGTTCCGCCGCTTGTCGCGACCAACGTCCAAACGACAACGCTCTCCAACCCCAAAGCGTTCCAGCTATAGGAGAGCGTCTTATTCGGTTCGACGGCCAGGACTTCGCAATCGATTACGCCGTTCCAAGTGGGCATGGATGTGGAGCGGAAATGAAACCGATGGCCCTCGACCGGCTGGAGGTCGTTGTCCATCAACCACTCTTTAATCAGCGGGCCTTGGGTGAGAGCGCGCCAGATTTTTTCTGGTGGATGGGGCATTTCTTTTTCGATCACAAGTGAGCGCATGGGAGTCATTGGTCCATCCGTTTAAGTAAGTCTTCGAGGCGGTCAAACCGGTCGTGCCAGAAGGCGCCATAGTGGCTCATCCAGTCCACCAGCGGCGCAAGAGCTTCCGGCCGCGCCTGGTAGTGGGTCTCGCGCCCCTTGCGGCGATTGCGAACCAGCCGGGCACGTTTCAGAGCCGACAAATGCTTCGAAACCATCGGCTGAGACACACCCGCGCGCTCCGTCAAAGCGTGAACGGTCTGCTCGCCTTTGCGCGTCAGCCGCTCGAAGATGGCTCGGCGGGTCGGATCGGCGAGGGCCTTGAAAACGCTGTCTGCGGCGCTTTGCACACACAAACAATAACCGGATGGTTATGGGTTGTCAATTGCCGGATCGCTTTTTGTCTTCTCCGCTATCCAAGACGACCGCCTGCTCCGGCGAGCGTCATCGGTCCTCACCACGGTCCCGACAGGTCGATGAGTCACCCCGCAGCCGCTCTTCTCAGTGAGCGCATCATATCGAGTCACTCAGTGGGCAGAGAGGATGTTGGATGAAGTAGCTGCCGCAAAAGAGAATGTCGTTTGTACTCCAGCGTTCCAGTTCGCTGCATGCGCTTTCAGGAATCCCGACGCCGCATCCGCCATCGAATACAAATGCCATTAATGCCAGCGAAGCAGGACGGCAATCGATTCCTGAACCCGGTTCCGACCAGGGTCGGCGGCCTTTCGCTCATGTTCAAGATCGGCCCGCGTTTCTTCTTCGGAGCAGCAGCACGGTCGCCGAAACATCCGCTTGGACCGTTCCACACCGATCTGGGTGTGTACGCGAACAGCCCCGCATCCGGCCTGCGCATCACCTGGCTTGGGCATGCCTCGTCCCTGGTTGAAATCGACGGTATGCGCGTTCTCATTGATCCCGTCTGGGATGAACGCGCGGCTCCGACACAATGGGCCGGCCCGAAGCGCTTCTTCCCGCCGGTGTTTGCACTTGAAGATCTGCCGCCCGTTGACGTTATCCTCATCTCCCACGATCACTACGATCACTTGGGCGCAGGCACGATTCAGCGCCTCGCGCGAATGGAGAATCTTCGCCATACCCGCTGGATTACCCCCATCGGGGTGGGCAAAATCCTTTCACATCTCGGCGTCCTTCCTCATCGCTGCACTGAACTCAACTGGACAGAGACTGTAAAGGTCGGTTCCGTTGTTGTTACAGCGCTGCCATCCCGCCATTTCTCCGGGCGCAGCCTCTTCAACCGTTTCCAGACTCTGTGGGCTTCGTTTGCCTTGCTGGGTCCCAGGCATCGCGTCTATTACGGCGCGGATTCAGGTGAGTGGTACGGTCTCCACGATATTGGCGAGTCGTTCGGTCCCTTTGATCTAAGCATGCTTGAGATCGGCGCCTCGAACCCTCTGTGGGCCGACATTCACATGGGGCCGGAAGGCGCAGTTCGCAGCTTTCGCGCCCTCGGCGGAAAAGGCTTGCTCATGCCCATTCACTGGGGCCTGTTTGATCTTGCGCTTCACCATTGGACGCAACCCATCGAGTACGTCTTCACCGTCGACCATCTCCCGCTCTGGTCCCCAACACCCGGAGTACCGTCCGAGGTCGTCTCCGGCCAGCAGCTCCGCTGCGAATGGTGGCGCTGAATTGGATGTGCGCTGCACGCGGCCATGCTAATCCGGAATACAAGGATCAATGACTGCACCTATAATTCTCCTGCATCAGGAGCTCAAAGCATTGACCTCTCGTATTTCATTTAATTCCTGGAAGCAAGGGAGACAGCCATGAGTGACGTGACACGACGTGACCTTTGTCTGACCTTGCCTGCGCTGGCCGTCTTCGGGAACATGCTGGCCGCCGCGCAAACTGCGGGCCAGACTGCGAGCCCGATTGCGAGCCCGATTGCCAGCCCGACCGGCGGCCAGGCCAAAGTAGGATCAGGGGCCTCCGCCGGAGGAATGCTTTCGCACTCCTCGACCTACACCTTCGACTCGCTTCCGGTACACCACGGAGCCAACGGGATGATCAGTCGTCCTGTGGTGCGCGGCGCCCTGCCCACCGGCGAGATCGTGGAGCTGCATGAGACCACGCTGATGCCGGGTCAGATGCCGCATCCTCCGCACCAGCACACCCACACCGAGTTCATGCTCTTCCGCGAAGGCACCGTCGAATTCATGCACAACGACGAGACCACCCGGCTGGGACCGGGCGGCGTCGCCTACGCCGCTTCCCAACAGATGCACGGACTGAAGAATGTCGGGACAGTTCCGGCGAACTACTTTGTCCTGGCGATTGGTGCGCAGAACAATCACGCCTGAGGCTCGTTGGATTGCCATACCTCGGCCAAACGGGAGCTCTGGAGCTACGGCATCGTCTGACCAGATCTCTCGTAAGACTCATGCGCGGATCTCCACCCGGCGCAGGTTCCCCGATACCAACCGCAGCGCTACGATGGCCAGCAGATACGCCGTCGCCGCGATGGTGAACAGCGGGGTATAGCTGTGTGTCCATTGCAGAATCCAGCCGGTGCTGAGAGCAAACAGCACGCCGCCTACGGAACCCGCCATGCCACCTATCCCCACCACCGCTCCCACCACGCTTTGCGGAAACATGTCCGATGGAGTGGTGAACAGATTCGCGGACCATCCCTGATGCGCCGCCGCCGCTAACCCCAGCAAGCCCACCGCAACCCATTCCGAGGACGTATGTCCGATCAAAAAGACCGGTGTCACCAGAAACGCGCACAGCAGCATCGCGGCCAGCCGGGATCGTTGCATCGACCAGCCTCTGCGATACCACACCGCCGGCAGATATCCACCGCCGATGCTGCCGATCGCCGACAGGTTATAGACCAGGATCAATGGCAGGCCCAGGTGGGAGAGGCCGAGATGGAAGCGCACATCGAGAAACTTCGGCAGCCAGAACAGATAGAAATACCAGATGGGGTCGGTGAGAAACTTCGCCAGCGAGAATGCCCAGGTCTGGCGATACCCTAGCAGGCTGCGCCAGGGTGGGGGCGGCGCGGCAGGCGCTTGGTCACTGGTGATCAGCGCCAGTTCGGCCGCGCTCACCTTGGGATGGTCCTGCGGACTCCGGTACCGCAGCCACCACCACACAATCCACGCCGTGCTGAATCCGCCGGTGGTGAGGAATGCCGCATGCCAGCCATAGCGGATGGTGATCCACGGAATGATGGCCGGCGCCAGAATGGCGCCTACGTTCGACCCGGAGTTGAAGATGCCCGTTGCCAGCGATCGCTCCCGCTGCGGAAACCACTCGGCGGTCGTCTTCAGCGCGGCTGGAAAGTTGCCGCTCTCGCCCAGCCCCAGAAAAAAACGCGCGATGCCGAAGCCCAGCACCGTCGAAACCAGTGCATGGCCCATCGCCGCCAGGCTCCAGACTCCCATCACCAGCACATAGCCGAGACGGCAGCCCAGCTTGTCCACCAGCCGTCCCGCGGCCACCAGCCCGATCGCATACGCGAACTGAAACGCGCCGATGATGTAGCCGTACTGCGCCTCTGTCCACCCGATGTCATGCTGCAGCGTGCTCGCCAGGATCCCCAGCACCTGCCGGTCCATGTAGTTGATGGAGGTGGCGCAGAACAGCATCGCGCAGATCGTCCACCGCACGTGCGAAGTCTGCGGGCGGGGACCCCATGCCTGCGGCGTCGACTTGAGGGAGGACGAATCGATCGCGGTGCTCCGTTGAGAGGGCGGCGTCATGGACGAAGCTTTCGCAAGCCTCGCCAGTCTACAGCCGGTGTGGAAGGCCGATCTTCGGCGAACCGTTGCGGGCCGGTATGCCCGTGCGGCTCAGGACCGTCAGCACAGGACCGGCAGCACAGTACCGGCAGCCCAGTACCGGCAGCCCAGGACGGCAGCTCGCGGATCCTCGCATACGGCCTCGCCCGATTCTGATACGTGCAATCTATCTAACTCCTGCCTGACTGCCCGACCGCCTCCAAAGTCTGCTCCCGGGTGGGGAAGACCTCAAATGCGGCTGGAAACCATGTCAAATGGCGTCTGGAAACGATGGCAAATGGCGTCTGAAATGATGTCAAATGGCGTCTGAAATGATGTCAAACGGCGTCTGAAAGCGTACGCGGAGAGGATAGTACGGGCTGTTTGCGACACATTTTCGGGCATGAATTGGGCTGCATACGAGGGTCACTCCTGGAAGAGGTCGGCGTCGGAGAGGATGTTCTGGACCTTGGTGAGGTGCTGGCGCATGGCGGCGCGGGCGCCGATGGAATCGCGGGTGCTCAGCGCGGCGAAGATGGCCTTGTGGTCCTTCAGGGCGGCCTCCTGGCGGCTGACCAGATGGGTGCGTTCGGAGAGCTTGGAGAAGAGCGGCGAGAACATGCCCTCCCACAGATTGCCCACGATCGACGCGAGCACATCGTTGCCGGAGGCGCGCGCGATGTTGACGTGAAAGCTCTGGTCGGCGGAGCGGCCGTGCTCGCCGCTGGCCATCATGAACTCCATCTGCTCGATGCTGTTCTTGATCAGGGCGAGATCGCGTTTGGAGGCACGCGCCGCAGCCTCCGCGGCCACTTCGCCCTCGATCAGCATGCGCGCCTTGAGCAGTTCTATCGGTCCGGGGCCAGTGTCGATGGTCGGCGTCAGCCCCACGCTCTTCTCCCGCACATAGGAGCCGGAGCCCGAGCGGATCTCGACCAGCCCGGCGATCTCGAGCGCAATCATGGCCTCGCGCACCGTGGGCCGGCTGACTCCCAGTTGCTGCGCCAGCACCTTCTCCGAAGGCAGGCGTTCCCCGGCCGCCAGTGTGCCGGATTGGATCTGCTGCTTGATGCTTTCGGCCACCTGCTGATAAAGCCGTTGACTGACGATCGGCTGAAGCGACATATCCCTCCACGCTGCCATGAGTACATCCCGTTCCGTGCTACAACCCCACCCTACCCCACCCTAGCTCCGCTAGAATGGGGCACCCGGACTCGTGAACCCACCCTTCGCTACGCTCAGAATGGGCGCCAAAACATGCTCCCAAAGACGTGTTTGCAGACGCTTTCAAGCGCCGATATGCACGCTTAAGGGCGGTTAACGTACATCCGTCATATTGTTTGTGCAGCATAGACCTGCCTTACCACTTGACACAACTGGAATCCGCAGCGTAGGTTTCGACGGACGCGCTGAGAGGTACTCCCGCGCGCCTGTAATGGTTACGAACGAGATTTCCCTTTGAGGAGAGCGCCCGATGCAAGGAGCGATGAAGCTGGTGCGGAGTTGGGGATGGCTGAGTCTGGGGCTCCTACTGATGTGTGGGTTTGCCGGGAACGGCCGGTTGTGGGCGCAGGCGACGACCGGTACGCTGCTGGGCACGGTGACGGACGCGAGCGGGGCCGCGGTGCCTCACGCGGCCGTCGATATCACGGAACAGAACACCGCGGTCAAGTACAGCCGCCAGAGCAACGACAGCGGCAACTACGAGTTCACCTTTCTTACCCCGGGCGTTTACACGGTGCAGACAACGCTGCAGGGATTTGAGACCTCGCTGATCAAGAACGTGCAGGTGACGGTGAACTCGACGGTGCGCACGGACGTGGCGTTGAAGACCGGCAACCTGTCGGAGACGATCACGGTAACGGGCCAGGCGCCGGCGCTGCAGACCGACCGTGCGGACGTGAGCGCACAGATCGAGAGCAAGCAGGTGCTCGATCTGCCGGTGGGAAGCAGCCGCAACTTCCAGGCGCTGGAGTCGCTGGTGCCGGGGGTGAGCGCGCCTATCTACGATCACTCGACGTTCTTCGATGCGCAGAACTCGCAATCCTTCCAGGTAAACGGGCAGGCGGAGACGGCCAACAATCTGCAGTTGGAAGGCATTGACGATAACCAGCGCACCGGCCTGCTGCAGGTGTACATTCCGCCGGCGGCCGCGATCCAGACGGTGGATGTGGAGACCAGCAATTACTCTCCGGAGTTCGGGCGGTCGGCAGGCGCGGTGACCAACGTGGTGCTGAAGTCCGGCACCAATGATTTCCACGGCTCGGCGTACGAGTACAACGAGGTAAGCGCGGTCTCCGCGCGCAACTACTTCAACAACACGGGCAAATTTCCGCGCTTCACCAACAACTACTACGGAGCGACGATCGGCGGCCCGATCATCAAGAACCGGACATTCTTCTTTGGCGACTTTTTGCGCTACTCGGACCACTCGAACCAGTTCCAACTCTTCACATTGCCGACGGCAGACTTCCGCACGGGCAACCTGAGCGCGAGTCCGACGCCGATCTACGATCCGAACACGGGTAATCCCAACGGAACCGGAAGGACGCAGTTTCCCGGCAACCAGATCCGAATGGACCGGATCAGTTCGCAGTCGCAGAAGATCCTTGCGCTGATTCCGCTGCCCAACATTCCCGGCGCAGGGGTGGCCAACAACTACCAGGAGGTGACGGGATTCCAGCAGGACTCGACCGCCTTCGACGTAAAGCTGGACCAGAGGATCCGGGCCGAAGATCACCTGAGTTACCGTTATAGCTGGCAACGGGTGAACACTCAGCAAGCGCCGGCGTTCGGCCTGGCGGGCGGTCCCATCGGCGGAGGGTTCCAGGGAACCGGCGTGACCAACATCTACAACACGGCGGGCGAATATACCCACGTCTTCTCGCCGAAGCTGTTCACCGAGGTCCGGGTGGGCGTGGACCACTATCGCAATAACGCACACCAGAGCGACTACGGATCCAACGCCTCGACAGCGCTGGGCATCCCCGGCGTGAACGTAAGCCCCTTCACCAGCGGCCTGGTCGGCGTCAGCATTCCCGGCTATGCGGGAGCGACGGCGACCGCTGCGAGCCCGATCGTAGGCTACAGCGCGAGCATTCCCTGGGATCGTGGCGAGAGCAACATAAGCGCGGCCAACATCTGGACGAAGATTGTGGGCAATCATTCGTTCAAGTTCGGCTTCGAGGTGCGCCGGGTGCGCGATGACCTGACCCAAGGGCAGACCTTCAGCCCGCGCGGGCTGTACAACTATGCGGACGGCCAGACGGCACTGAACGCGCCGGGCTCAAAGACGAGTTTCGGAAACGACTTCGCGAGCTTTCTGCTGGACCTGCCGAACCAGGTGGGCCGGGATGTGAATGTGAATTCCGCATCCTGGCGGCAGACGCTCTACTTCGCCTATTTCCAGGACACATTTCAAGCGACGCGCAACCTGACGCTGACCTATGGACTGCGCTGGGAGTTCTACCCACCCGCAAACCCCAAGTCGCGGGGCGGATTTTCACAGTACGACCCGTCGAACAACACGCTGCGAGTGGCGGGCTACGGGGCGGTGCCGATGGATCTGGGCTTGCAGGTGAACAACAAGGACTTCGAGCCACGGGTGGGCGCGGCCTACCGCGCGGGATCGCGCATGGTGCTGCGCGGCGGGTTCGGCATCAGCCACACCCCGTTCCAGGACAACAACTATGCGTATAACTATCCGGTGCGGCAGAATGTCGCCTTCAACTCGTTGAGCAGCTTCACGCCGGCGATCGATTCCACGGGCACCATCGCCAACCTGAGCACGGGATTTCCGCCAGCGCCTACGGCGGCTATCCCGGCGGACGGCATCATCACCAATCCGCAGGTGACTTCGCAGTGGACGGTGGTGAACCAGCACTACAAGGATCCCTATGTGATGTCCTACAACGCAACGGTGGAAGAGGATCTCGGCCGGGGCTGGGTTGGCAACATAGCCTATGTGGGGAACGTGGGGCGGCAGATACCCGCCTACTACAACATCAACGCCGGCATGGTGGCGGGAGCGGGGGCCATGGGGCAGCCGGAGTTCGCATCCTTCCACCGCACCGCAGTGACACAGGTGATGGGCACGGGCACCAGCAGCAACTACAACGGTCTGCAGGCGCGATTGACGCACCGCTTCAACAATGGCCTCTCCTGGACGTCAGGGTATGCGTACCAGAAGGCCATGGGCTTCATTTCGACGACCACAGGCCTGGCCAGCTTCAACTTCTACCTGGCTCCGTCGCGCGACTATGCGCCGCTCAACTGGAACCGCACCCACACCTACTCGCAGAGCTTTGTGTATGAGCTGCCCTTCGGGAAAAACAAGCCGATGCTGCACGAAGGGATTGGAGGATTGATCGCGGGAGGCTGGCAGGTGAGCGGGGTGCTGACGGCAGATACGGGCACGCCGCTGTTCCTGAAGGCGAGCGCGAGCCAACTGAATGCACCGGGGAATACGCAGGTGCCGAACCAGGTGAAGCCCTTCCGGAAGCTCTACGGCGTGGGGACAACAAAGCCGTGGTTTGACACGACGGCGTTCACGCAGCCGGTGGGGCCGGTGCTGGGCAACGTGGGGAAGAATGTCTATAGCGGACCGGGGCTGTTTACCTTCGACAGCTCGCTGACGCGGACCTTTCCCATCCACGAGAACTGGGCGGTGCAGTTGCGCGCGGATGCCTTCAACGCGTTCAACCATCCGAACTTTGCCAATCCGGGGGTGAGCCTGACGGACACGACCTTTGGACAGGTTACACAGACGTTTCCAACGGCGAACCAGGGCAGCCGGTTGCTGCAGTTTGCGGCGACGTTGAGTTTTTGACGGGGGTCAGGGGGTCAGGGATCAGGGTGCGCCTTCGGCGCAGGGGCCCACCCTTTGCGCTCCGCATGAGGAGCGGGACGAACGGACGTTGAGCGCAAAGAATGGGGCACCCGATGTCGTGGGAGGCCGACAGATGTGAAACCCACCTTTCGCTGCGCTCAGGATGGGGCACCCGCACCCGATGTCGTGAAGAGCCCACGGTCGAGGGGTCGGAGCAAAATCCCCACCCTAGCTTCGCTAGAGTGGGGCACCCGGATCAAGGGAGCCACCGGGAATTGCAAGATGGGGAAGAGGATTTGATGGAGGAGGGACGATGAGTTGGACACGCAGGGAGATGCTGGCGGGAATGGGGCTGGCGGGAGTGTGCGCGACGATACCGCCGCTGTTACAAAAGGCGGCGGCGGCGCCGTTCGAGAGGCTCTATCCGCCGATGGATCTGTCGATCTTTGACGTCCCGCTGCACCGGGGCGGGACCGAGATGCGGGTGGGGTGTGCGTCGATTACCTGGGGTGGAAATGACAAGCAGGCGATCGATGAGATTGCGGCCCTGGGTTATCCGGGCATCCAGTTGCGCGCCAACGCGACCAAGGAGTTTGCCGATCCACGGGCGCTGGAGGCGTTGCTGGCGCAGCACAAGCTGACCTTTGTAGCGATGTCGAGCGGCGTGACCACGCTCGATCCGGCCAAGGAGAAAGAGACGGTGGAGCTGCACGCGGCCAATGCGAAGTATATGCACGACGCGGGCGGCAAGTACCTGCAGGTGATCGGCGCCTTCGCCAAGGGACGGACGTATACGCAGGCAGACTACCGGCAGCAGGGCGAGCAGTTGACGGAGATCGGAAAACGCGCGGCGGAGTACGGAATCAAGACCGGCTTCCACAACCACATGGGTTCGATCGGGCAGACGCCCGAGGCGGTGGACGCGATCCTGGCGGCGGCCGATCCGCGGTACGTGAAGCTGGAACTGGATGTGGCGCACTACTATCAGGGCGGCGGCGATCCGGCGGCGGCGATCCGCAAGTACGGACCGCGGGTGCTGTTCCTGCACTTGAAAGATGTGCAGCCTGCAAGTACCAAGGACGGTTACGAATTCGTGGAACTGGGTCAGGGCAAGGTGAACTTCGAGCAGATATTCGCGGCGCTGCGGGCGATCGATTTCCGCGGATGGAGCGTGGTGGAACTGGACGGCGAACGCCCGGGGGATACGCGGACACCGAAGCAGTCGGCGGAGTTGAGCAAGCAATTTCTGGAGCAGAAGATGGGAGTGCAGGTATGAGC
>JBPCNO010000096.1:0-22260 GCA_051001135.1 Acidobacteriaceae bacterium | reverse complement strand
ATCTAACCGTTGGATGATGTTGTCGCTTTTGACTCCAATGTGGCCCAAGTTATCGCGGTTGAGCACGAAGATGGGGGTCGCCTTTCCACAGGTGACAATTTCGTTTGGATAGGGACCATCCTGCGTTGGCGTGAGCAACACCCCGCCTGCACCAAGGTCCAAATCGGCGGGACCGTTGTCGTAGGCCTGGTCAAAGGGCGTGAAGAAGTCCATCGGTTTGAGGTCCGGAGAGAGTTTGACCACGCTCGAGCCGAAGTTGTTTGTGCCGTTGAAGGATCCGTTGCCGATTGCGACGTAGATATTGCCATCGGGATCAGCGCCGGGTGCCGCTCCGGAAGTCCAGATAGCGCCTTCCGATCCGTTGGGCGTCACGTTGAACAACGCCGTCTGCTTCAATGTGGCGGCGTCGAAGGCAAACAGGAGCCCGTGGTATGGCGGTATGTCGTTGATCGAGCCGAAGCCGACGTACACCTGATGATCGGTGAGCAGCAATCCGGGACGCTGCAGTTTGTGTACGGGTACCAAAGCGTCGTCGCTGATCACGACCGGACTATCGTCTCGCTCAAGACCGGTAGTGATATCGACCGCGTGGAGGCGGTGTACGAACTCCGCGCCGTTGTCCTCGGCCGTCTCCGTCACGGCGTAGAGCGTGTTCGATTCGGGATCGATCACTGGAGTGCTGAGTATCCCGATCTGGGCATCGAAGCCCACGCTTGCACCGGGGACCGCCGTCACACCGGAGGAAAGGAAGCTCTTCTTCCAGAGCTGTGCGCCAGTGTCTGCGTCCAGCGCATACAGGCTGTCATTGGAAGTGCCGGCGAAGAGCACGTTGTGCGGCGTTCCGTCGATAGTGAGGGCGTTCATGTATAACGGCTGATCCCAGATTGCGCCGTCCAGTGTCTTGTTCCACGCCGGGCCGAAACTGGTGGACCTAACGTTGGCGGGAGTCAGAATCTGTTCATCTTCCTGCAGACCATCGCGCGCGTTGCCGTTCTTCCAGGTGGTGTAGTTGACCACCGTGACCTGAACGGCGGCTTTCGCGGTAGCGCCGCCGCTGGACGCCTTCGCGGTAACGGCACAGTCGTCCTCGGCGGCCGCGGGAGCGGTGAAGTTGCCGCTACGATCGATCGTGCCGCAGGTGGCCGACCAGGTCACCGACGCACTGGCGGTAAAGTGCTGTTTGCCGATGGCATGCGTGTGCAGCGACGCGGGCGTGATGACCAGACGGGAGGAGGAAACGACGATCTGATCGGAGCCGAACGCGGTGTAATGCGTGCCCCCGCTGGCCATTGCTTCAATTTTGCAGGATTTGCCGACCGGGCCGGAGGCGGTGTAGAGGCCGCGGGTACTGATGGAGCCGCAATTTGTGAACCACCATACTGGCACGCTGGCCGTGAACTGCTGCGTCTGGCCCTGTGGGGTGTGCGCGAAGTACGGCCTTAGAGCGATCGGCGACTTGATCGTCACCTTCGCGGTAGCGTGTCGATCGCCGTCCTTGTCGGTGGCGGTAACGGTGCAGCTACCCGCGTAGAGCGCGGCCTTATAAAGACCGGAGCTGGAGATGGTGCCGCAACTGGCCTTCCAGGTAGAGGCAACGCTGGCGGTGAACTGCTGGGTTGCGCCCTCTTCGATGGTTACGGAAGCGGGTGCAATGGCGGTGGCGACAGCGGCACTGCTCCATGCAAGCGCGAGCCCACAAAGCAGGATTCCGCTCAGAGCGGAGAAGCGAATCTTCATAACGACCTCACAAAGGGAATGTGAGAGCGCCTGACACAGCAGGGGGAAGGCGATGCTCGACGCCCGGGGGCTGCCCAGGAGATCGAGCGGCGAGGGGGGTGTGCCGCAGCGAACTCGCTGGTGGAGGAAGAGTAACCCAAAACTGGTGCGCGATTAACGTTTAATCAAATCATGTGCAAAGTTTTTTTGTTTGGCGGCAGTAACCAAGACAGCCTTCCTGGGCACCTCGTTCGCTCGGTATGAGATCTTCGGGAGAATCGGTTCAAAGCGCGATGCAGAAAAAAAGGTGGATGGGAAAGCTTCCCATCCACCTTTTCTTTGCTCTTGCTGCGTTTAGTGCGTGCTGAAGGCCACGATCTTCTTGTTGTAGCCGACGTAAACGTGGCCGTTTGCGACCGTGGGAACTGCCCATTTCACGCTGACGTCCTGGTATGGGCTCTGGTAGAGCTGTTGGAGTGTCACCGCGTCAAAAGCCAGCAACGTGCCGGCCCCGTAGTCATTCGCCCACAGGATGCCCTGCTGGGCGTTGTCACCGGTAGAGATGACCGATTGAGCGCCGGGGTACCCGAATGTATGCGCCCCCTGCGCACCCGGAGTGGTAGAGAGCAGCCCGGTCGCCGGGTTCAGATTGAACATCTTGACCACATCGCCATTCGCCACAAAGTAGACGTGCTGTTGCCACATGGCAGGAGTGGAGAAGCACGGCTCGCCGGACTGTCTGGCCGTGGCTGTGCCGCCAAGCTGGTGATCGAGCCGCTGGATGATGTTGTCGCTGGTGGTCCCCACATGGCCCAGATTGTCGCGATTCAGCACGAAAATCGGGGTCGTCTTGCCGCAGACGATCGCTTCGTGCGTGTAGGGGCCGCTCTGCGACGGTGTTAGCAACACACCGCCTGAGCCCAGATCCAGATCGGCCTTGTTTTGCGCCACATAGTCGAAGGGTGCGAAGTAGTCCATAGGTAGCAATGCCGGAGAGAGCTTGACTACGGCCTGGCCGAAGTTGGTTGTGCCGTTGAAGTCTCCGTTGCCGACCGAGATGTAGATAGTTCCATCCGAATCGGCGCTGGGTGCGCCCCCGGATGTCCAGATGGAGCCCTCCGAGCCAGTGGCTGTGGTGTTGAAGACTGCCCTCTGTGCCAAGGTGCCGGCGTCGAAGGCAAACAGCAGCCCGTTGTACGGCGCTATGTCGCCGATAGAGCCGAAGGCGACATAGACCTGGTCGTTCGCCAGCAGCAATCCGGGGCGTTGCAGTTTGTGGACCGGGGGCATCGCGGGATCGGTGATGAGGACGGGACTGCCGGACCGTTCGCGGCCGGTGGTGATGTCAAGGGCGTGGAGGCGGTGCACGAACTTCGTGCCGCTGCTCTCGGCCGTCTCCGCCGCTGCGTAGAGTGTGTTCGACACGGGATCGATGACGGGGGTGCCCAGGATTCCGAGTTGTGCGATGGAACTGTTCACCTTTGAGCCCGTGACCGCCGTGGCGCCGGAGGGAAGCAGGCTGGTCTTCCACAACTGCGCGCCGGTGTCCGCGTCCAGCGCATAAACGCTGTCGTTGGAGGTGCCGACAAAGAGCACGTTGTGTGGCGTTCCGTTGATGGTGAGCGCATTCATGTAGAGAGGCTGATCCCAGAACGAGCCGTCCAGGGTCGCGTTCCACGCCGGCCCGAAGCTGTTCGCGTTGACATTAGCCGGTGTCAGGATCTGCTCATCGGCCTGCAGACCGTCGCGTGCATTGTCGTTCTTCCAGGTGGTGTAGTTGACCACCGTCACCAGAACGGGAGCCTGCGTGGTATAGGCCGTGCCGCTGGATGCGGTCGCCGTGATGGAGCAGTCGGGAACAGCGGTTGCGGGAGCGGTGAAGTTCCCGCTGCTGTCGATGGCGCCGCAGGTAGAGGACCAGGTTACGGGAAGGTTGGCGGTGAAATGCTGCTTGCCGAGGGCGTGTGTATGGAGCGCCGCCGGAGTCAGGTTGATGGGCGAGGACGAGGTTATGGTAGCCACCGCCGTGGCGGCCCTTCCGCTTCCATCCAGCGCCGTGGCAATGATGTTGCAGTTGCCCGGAGCATTGGGAGCGGTGAAGTTTCCGGACGACAGATCGACAATACCGCAGGAGGCGCTCCAACTGGCCGGTACACCCGCGGTGAACTGCTGGCTGGCGCCTTGAGGCATCGTGATGGTAGCGGGGTAGAGCGAGAGCGCTGTCGGCGCTTCGATGCGGTCCCAGCCATAGACGGTGTAGGCCGGGCTGCTGGCCGCGACCGCCCAGGTGCTGCATTGCTGCCCCACTGCGGCAGAGGCGGTGTAGAGGCCGGTGCTGGAATTGATCGAGCCGCATCGGGTGTACCACTTCACCGGCACGCTGGCAGTGAACTGCTGCGTCGTCCCCTGCGGGGTCAACACGGTGCGCGGCGTCATGACAATGGGGGTAGTAACAGCCACCGTGGCGGTGGCTTTTTGCGAGCCGGAGGTGGCGGTAACGGTGCAGCTTCCTTCGTACAGATTCGCCTTATAGAGGCCGCTGCTGGAGATGCTGCCGCAACTCGCGGCCCAGGTGGCCGAGGTGCTGGCGGTGAACTGCTGCGAGCCGTTCTCCAGCAGTGCCGCGGTCGTGGGCGAGATCGAGAGAGGCTGGGTCGTACCCTGCGTGATCTGGTCCCAGCCATAGACGGTGTAGGCTGTGCCGCTGGCAGCGATCGCCCAGATGCTGCATTGCTGCCCCACGGAGCCGGAGGCGGTGTAGAGCCCGCTGGCGTTGATGGAGCCACATGCGGTATGCCACGTCACCGGTACGCTGGCAGTGAACTGCTGGGTTTTGCCCTGCTGTGTCTGGATGGTACGCGGCGTCATGACGATGGGCGATTTGACCGTGACCTTGGCAGTGGCCTGCAGTGAGCCGGCCGTAGCGGTGATGGTGCAGGTTCCCTCGTACACGCTGGCTTTGTAGAGACCGGAGCTGGAGATGGTGCCGCAACTGGCCTTCCAGGTGGAAGACACGCTGGCTTTGAACTGCTGGGTAGCGGCTTCGTTGATCGTGACCGAAGTGGGTGTGATGGTGACGGCGACAGCGGAACTGCTCCATGCGAACGAGAGGGCACAAAGCAGAACTCCGCTCAGGGCGGAAGAATAGATCTTCATAACGACCTCACAAATCATCTGTGAGAGCGCCTGACACGGCAGGGGGAAGGCGATGCTCGGGCGCCCACTTGGGGCTGCTTAGATTTCGAGAGGCGAGGGGAGTGCCTCAGCGAACTCATCGGTGACGGAAGAGTAACCGATAATTCTTTGTATGATGGTCTTCTAAATAACAGAGCCGAAGAATTTTTTATCCACGGTAACCGTGACGAGATTACTTCAAAGCCACTCCTCGTCGCAGGACCGCCTCGGTCGTACTCCAAAGAAGCGGGAGCAGGTCCTCTTCGGAAAGGTGTACTCCAATGGCGCGAAAGAAGATCGTGGCCGCGCCTCGGGGCTGTCGTGCCCTCCTGACGAACTGGTTACAAGGGTCACTCGTACGGGAGGGTGCCCCTGATAAAATGAGACAGGGCCTGCTCACGAGATCTTTCTGAAAGTGGCTGCCTGGAGTGTGTAAGGCGGAGAAGCAATGGCGACGGAGCTGAGGATCGGTCCTCGTGAGCGCCTGGTCCTGACGGCGATCATCGAGATGTATATCGCGTCCGGCGAGCCGGTGGCGTCGCAGTCCATTGCCCGTCTCTATACCGATAAAGAGGGGATGAGCTCAGCCACCATCCGCAATGTCATGGTGGTGTTGAGTGACGCCGGGCTGCTGGAACAGCCGCATACCTCCGCGGGCCGCGTGCCCACCGCGCGCGCGTTTCGCTTCTATGTGGAGCATCTGCAGGTGGCAGCGCGTGCAGCGCAAGGACACGCGTCAGGCGGCGCCCAACTGACGAAGGAGCGGCGGGACGAGATCGACGACTGGTTCTCCGGCGTGAGCAGCCGTCAGCAGTTTCTCGAGCGCACCTCGCACGTACTGGCGCTGATCTCGAGCGGCGTGGGCGTAGCGGCGGCTGCGGCGGGAGAGATGGACCGGCTGGAGCACATCCACTTTTCGCGCCTGACCGCGGGCCGGGTGCTGGCTGTGGTCGTGACCAAGGGCGGAACCGTGCTCGACCGGGTGCTGCAGTTGGATCATGATCTGGCGATGCCGGAGCTCGAGGCGGCAGGAAATTTTCTGAACCAGAACTATCATGGCTGGTCGATTGATCGCATTCGGCAGGAGATCGAGCGGCGCATGGAAGAGGAGCGCAGCGAATACGACCGGCTAATGCAGTCCATCAATCAGCTCTGCAGCAAGGGAGCGCTGGATGGAGCGCAAGCGATGCAGGTCATCTTCGTCGAGGGAGTGGCCAACCTGCTGAACCGCGGCGTCGACCAGGAACGGCTGCGGCAATTGCTGATGGCGCTGGAGGCGAAGCAGCGGCTGATGGAGTTGCTGAGCGCCTATGTGGATGCGCGCCAGCAGGCGGTGCGGGTGGTGGTGGGCCTCGAAGAGGCGATACCGGATATGCAGAACATGGTGCTGATTGGCACGGGTACGCGTCTCGGCGAGGAGAGCGTGGGTACGGTCGCGGTACTGGCGCCGACGCGTATCCAGTACGGCGAGACCATCGAGGCCGTCTCCTACATCGCGCAGCTTTCCGAGCGCATCCTGCAGACGCAACGGCCGTAAAGTAGCGCGGAAGAGGGAAGCCGGAAGCGATCGCGCAAGCATCCACCTCTACTGAGAGCCTGACTGGCAAGAGAAGGCTGAGGACAGCCCTGTAGGCAGGGCGTTGAACGAAATGAATCGGAGACGAAAGGAAGCAGGACACAGAATTATGGCAACTGGTGGACGTGTAACAGACGAAATGATTGAGTCGCAGAATGCGACTGACCCCAGCTCCGACCCTGCGACCGCGGTGACGACCGGAGTAGAGGGGGCAGACGCGACATCCGCGGCTCCCGCCGCCACCCCGGCGGAAACCGGACTAGGTCTGCGGGAAGAGAACGAGCGCTTGCGTGCGGACCGCGATGCGTTGCTAGACCGCGTAGCCCGGCTGCAGGCGGAGTTTGAGAATGCGCGCAAGCGCGAGACGCGGGAGCGGGCGGATTTCCGCGACTTTGCGACCGCGGGCGCCATCGAACAGTTTCTGCCGGTGCTGGATAATTTCAAGCTCGCGCTGAACTCGGGCGGTTCGACGGAGCAGTTGCGGACCGGCGTCGAACTCATTATGAAGCAGATGGACGAGGTGCTCCGCTCGCTCAACGTCGTGCCCGTGGAGACCATCGGTACCCAGTTCGACCCGCGGGTGCATGAGGCGCTGGAGAACGTGGAGCGCACGGACGTCCCGGATCATCAGATTGTTGACGAGGTACGGCGGGGATATCGAATCAAGGAACGGCTGCTACGCCCCGCTCTGGTGCGTGTCGCCACTAACCCACAGCAGAAAGAAGCATGAGTCCAACTTCCAAAGTGATCAAGATTGATTATTACGAGGTGCTTGGCGTCACCCGTGAGTGTGGCGACCAGGAATTGAAGACGGCCTATCGCCGTCTGGCGATGCAGTATCACCCCGACCGGAATCCGGACAATCCGGAGGCGGAAGACAAGTTCAAGCAGGCGAGCGAGGCCTATCAGGTTCTCTCCGATCCGCAGAAGCGTTCGGCCTACGACCGCTTCGGACACGCAGGCGTCACCGGCAACGGCGACGGTGGCTTCCCCGGCGGCGTCGACCTGGGGGACATCTTCGGCGATTTCTTCGGCGAGATGTTCAACATGGGAGGCCAGGGCCGCGGCGGCCGCGCGTCGCGTGCGCAGCGTGGACGGGACATTCGCTACGACCTGACCATCGACTTTGAAGAAGCCATCTTCGGCAAAGAGACCAGCGTCAATATCCGGCGCATGGAGATTTGTCTGGATTGCAAAGGTTCCGGCAGCGCCAAGGGCCGCGGGCCGGCGACCTGCGCTCAGTGCGGCGGTCGCGGACAGGTACGCTTCCAGCAGGGATTTTTTTCCATTGCGCGCACCTGCACCGCATGCGGCGGCACCGGGCAGGTGGTCACCGAGCCGTGCTCCAACTGTCGCGGCGATGGCCGCTCGGAAAACGAGCACACCATCAGCGTGAAGATTCCGGCGGGTGTCGAAGACGGCACGCGTATCCGCTACCAGGGCGAGGGCGATGCCGGCCGCTATGGCGGTCCGGCGGGCGACCTCTACGTGGTGCTGGCGGTGAAGGGGCACGAGTTCTTCGAACGCGACGGCAACGATCTGCACTACGCCGTGATGGTCTCCTTTCCGCAGGCGGCGCTCGGAGCTGAGATCAAGATCTCCACCCTTGAAGGCGAGACCTCGCTGAAAGTGCCGGAAGGCACGCAGAGCGGTAAGGAATTCCGGCTGCGCGGCAAAGGCGTTCCCTATCTGAACGAGCATGGCCGCGGCGACCTGATCGTGCAGGTGGTGGTGGAGACGCCGAAGAAGCTGACCAAGGTGCAGCGCGAAGCCATCCGCCAACTCGGCGACACGCTGGAGATCGAGAACCGCGCCACCTCGCGTTCGCTGATCGAAAAGATGAAAGAGCTGTTCAGCTAGATCGTCTGATCGGGGCTTGAGGCAGCGGTGATTCCACCGCGAAGTTTCTGGCCCTTTTTTTCTGAGCCCGAGCCCCACTGCCGCATTCAGCTTTCAAGCAGCAGAGCGCTGGTGATGGCTAAGGCCGCGATGGCGGCTGTCTCCGCACGGAGAATGCGTGGGCCGAGCCCGGCGCTCTGCCAGCCGCCTGCGTGAAAGAGAACCAGTTCTTCCTCGGACCATCCTCCCTCCGGCCCCACGGCGATCCCTACCGACGCGCCCCTCGGCCGCGATCGCAGTGCATTTGCCAGGCTGGCTTCGTTCTCGGTTTCGTCCAGCAGTATCCGCAGCATGCTCGTATCCCGCAAGCCCGCGTCTGAGCCGGCGTCCACTCCTCGATCGAGAGCGGCCCTGAGCGGAAGCGGGTCGTAGATCTCGGCGACCCCGGCGGCACGCGATTGCTTGGCCGCCTCCAATGCGATGCGCCGCCAGCGCTCGGCGCGCTTCGCGGCGGCCTGCGCCAGGTGCTTCTCGGTGCGCCGCGTGATCACGGGCTGGATCGCGCGTACGCCCAGCTCGATCGCTTTCTCGATGGCCCACTCCATCCGGTCAAACTTGAAAATGCTGAGCATCAATGTGATCGGCAGGGCGGCGGCAGCCTCGATCTCCGCGAGCAGATCGAAGTGGACGGCGCCGCCTTCGACGGACGCGATACGCGCGTGCCACACGCGCCCTTCGGCGACGATGTCATACATGGCGCCGACCTCTCCGCGCAGCACGCGCAGCAGATGATCGGCCTGTTCGCCCTGAAGAGAAGCAGTGGTGGCGGTCCAGGTGTTGGCGATCCAGCGGCGGCGGCTCATGGCTTTACTGTATCGCTCGCGATGCTGGGAGGTGACGGCGGGAAGAGGGAGAGCGGGATCGAAGAGAGTGGCAGCGCAAAAACACTTCGGGGGACGCTTGCCTGCGTCCCCCGAAGATGTTGCTGGTTATGTTGCTGCTTACTTCTTCTTGCTTGCCTTCTTAGCCGCCTTCTTGGTGGCCGGCTTCTTGGCTGCTGCCTTCTTGGTTGCCATGGTTTCTATTCTCCCTTGTCTGCAACGCTTGCGTTGCAGTTACGGAATGTATAGAAGTCTCAAAAAACAGTGTCAAGAAAAAAATCACGTTTCTTATGCTTCTTCCGTTGCAGTCGCGCACCTCTCGTCACTCATCCGCGACGCGAAGCCCTATCAGTGAAGCGGGAAATGGGGAGGATGCTGCGTGAAGTATGCGAGCGCGAGTCCGCTGACGGCATCATGCCATGCGTGGGCCATCATGCCCGGGCGCAGGTTGCCTCGTATGCGGGCGAGCACGCCGAAGAGCCCGCCGTACACAGTGATGAGCAGCATGCCCGGCAGTCCTTCATAGCCGTGAGCGACGCCGAACATGAGTGCGGAGCAGATGAGCCCCGCCCACGCATTGCGGGTGAGCACGCCGAACTGCTGCTGCAGGTAGCCGCGAAAGATGAACTCCTCCACCATGCCCGCCGTGATGCTCATGGCGATCCAGAGCACCACCTCGAGCCCGGATGTGGGCGCGAGGTGCGAGACGATTTTGCGAATGCTGTCCGGATTCACGTGCAAGGGCCGTAGCAGTTGCGCGCACAGCCCGAGCACCATCAGCGAGATAAGCCAGAAGAGCAGCGCGACCCCGGCATCTTTCACCCACGCGCCTGCGCCCGTCTCTTGCGCGCCCAGTACGGAGCGTAGCGGAACGCGTCGCAGTCGCAGACCCCAGTACACCAGCGCCGCGAGCACCCACTCCCACAGCATGGTGACGCAATAGCTCAGCGCGTGGTGCAGGTCTGTGTGTGCCGAGCGGCCTACCGTGACCGCGCCGCCGAGCGAGGTACCCAGCAGCAGCAGGACGATGAGCAGCGTGTGCCACCAGGGAGCGATGAGTCTCGAAGGTGGCGCGGGCGAAGTGGAGGCTGGGCTTTCAGTCTGCATGCGTTGCCGCGTCTTTCCTCTCCCTGCTATCTTCACACGTTGGCCCCAGATGCCTGAGTAGCGCATCGGCGGTGGGTCGCAATGGGCGCCGGCTGTAAGAATGAAGGAGAGGGTTCTCAGATGGAAGACGTTGTCATCGTATCCGCGGTACGCACGCCGGTAGGAAAATTTCAGGGATCGCTGGCGGGCATGACCGCGACGCAGTTGGGCGCGCTGGTGGTGCGCGAGGCAGTCAAGCGGGCGCACATCCGGCCCGAGCAGGTAGACGAATGCATCATGGGCAACGTCGTCTCCGCCGGCCTGGGCCAGAACCCGGCGCGTCAGGCGGCGCTCCACGGCGGACTGCCGCCGGAGGTAAGCGCGATGACCATCAACAAGGTCTGCGGTTCCGGGCTGAAGTCCGTCGGGTTGGCAGCGCAGGCCATCCAGACGGGCAACTCCGAGATCGTTGTAGCGGGCGGTATGGAGTCGATGTCCAATGCGCCCTATCTGCTGCCGCAGGGACGCAACGGCTTCCGCATGGGCGATGCCACGGTGGTCGACTCGATGATCCACGATGGCCTGTGGGACGTCTTCAACGACTACCACATGGGAATGACGGGCGAGAACGTCGCGGAGAAGCACCACATCACGCGCGAGGAGCAGGACGCCTACGCGCTGAACTCGCACCGGAAGGCGGCCGCCGCGCATCAGGCAGGCTATTTCAAAGACGAAATTTTGCCGGTGGAGATCCCGGCCAAGAAGAAGGGTGGGACGCCCACCATCTTCGATCGCGACGAGAGCGTGCGCGAGGATGCCTCGATGGATGCCTTGCGTGCGCTCAAGCCCGCCTTCAAGAAGGACGGCACCGTGACGGCCGGCAACGCGCCGGGCGTGAACGACGGCGCGGGCGCGTTCGTCCTGATGTCTGCCAACAAGGCCAAAGAGCTGGGACTCACACCCATGGTGCACATTCGGGCACAGGCGACCAGCGGCGTCGATCCCAAGTGGGTGATGCTCGCGCCGGTGATCGGCGTGCAGCGCATCTGGAAGAAGACCGGGTGGAAGCCGGAAGAGGTCGATCTCTACGAACTGAACGAGGCCTTCGCGGTGCAGGCCATCGGTGTTTTGAAGGAGCTAGGGCTGGGCCATGAGAACGTGAACGTGCATGGCGGCGCTGTCGCCATCGGCCATCCCATCGGCGGAAGCGGCGCGCGCGTACTCACGACGCTGATCTACGCCATGCAACAGCGTGATGCAAAAAAGGGAATCGCGGCGCTGTGCCTGGGTGGTGGGAACTCCGTGGCCATGGCGGTGGAACGTGGTTAGATCTTCCGGCAGACAGGAGAAGCTTCCATGAAAGTCTTGCTGGCTGGCGCGAGCGGCGCCATCGGGCAGGCTTTGGTGCGCCAACTGAAGGCGGCGGGAGAAACGGTCATTGGCCTGGCGCGGTCCCCCGAAGCTGCGCGAGCGCTCGCAGCAGCAGGTGCGGAATCGGTCCTCGCGGACGCGCTCGATGCTGAAGCCGTGAAGGACGCCCTGATGCAGGTGCGTCCGGATGCCGTCATCAACGAGCTGACGGCTCTGCCCAAACGATACACACCGCAGGAAATGAAAGCGGCCGCACCGCATGATCGCGAGGTACGGCTGAACGGAAACGCGAATCTGTTGGCGGCCACCGGGGCTGCGGGCGTTCGCCGCTACATCTTGGAGTCTTCGGGCTTCTGGTATGAGGCCGGTACGGGTCTGGCAGACGAAGGCGTACAGTTCGCCTTCGATGCCTCTCCAGGAATCGCCGCGAGCGCACGCACGTATGCAGAGCTGGAGGCCGCCGCCTTTAGCCATGCACCACTGCAAGTGGTCGCGCTGCGCTACGGGTTTTTCTATGGACCCGGCACCTGGTATACGCGGGAGGGCGACATGGGCGACCAGGTCCGGCAGCGCAAGGTACCGATCATCGGCGGAGGCCGGGGGGTCTCGAACTGGGTTCACATCGAAGATGCGGCTTCGGCGACTGTGGCTGCGCTCCATGGCGCGCCGGGCGTGTACAACATTGTCGATGACGACACTTCCGAGCAGCGCATCTGGCTGCCTGCATTTGCGCTCTACGCCGGCGCGGCGGCGCCGCGACGCGTCTGGCGGGTGCTCGGCCAACCTTCCGCCGGAGCGGAGGTAGTCTATTACGCGACGCGCCTGCGCGGCGCGTCGAACGCAAAGGCCAAGCGCGAGTTGAACTTCCGTCCGCGGCCGCTTGAATGGTTGAGCACCGCAAGTGCGGGTGCCCCATTCTTTGCGCCCTAGCGGCTCCAGCGTCCTCCACGTCCGCAAAGCGCAAAGGGTGGGTCTCTGCGCGGAAGCGCAGACAGCTTTGATCGTTTCTATGTGAAATCCACGCATCGGAAAGAAGCGGGATGCGCCCTTGGCGCATGACCCACCCTTTGCGCGCCAGCTTCGCATCAGCATGCAGCGCCACGCCGCGCAAAGAATGGGGCACCCACGGTGTCGTTGTTCCCCAGTATGTCTCCCGCCTATTTCCTTGCCTCCAGCACCATGTTGAACGGAGTCTCCGCTGCGCGGCGGACGCGGGTGAATCCTCCGGCCGTGACCACCTGGCGCAGTTGCTCTTCGCCCGCCTGCGCTCCCAGTCCCAGCCCTACCTCCTGTGACATCGAGGCAGGCACGCACATTACGGTCGAGGCCGAGTAGAAGATCCGCCCCACGGGATTGAGATTCGCAGCGACACTATCGCCGGCCATCGGCTCGACGATCATCCAGGTGCCCTGCGGCGCGAGCGCATCGTACACATGGCGGGCGGCCCCCGCGGGATCTCCCATGTCATGCAGGCAGTCGAAGCACCCAACGAAGTCATACCCGGTGCCGGGAAATGCCGCGGCCGGTGCAACCTCGAATGAAACGCGATCCGTGAGTTGCTGCTCCTCCGCGATCTCCCGCGCGCGCCGGATCGACTCGGGGTGATAGTCGAAGCCGAAAAACTTGGAGTTCGGAAACGCCTTGGCCATCAGGATGGTGGACGACCCATGGCCGCAACCGAAGTCGGCCACACGCGCTCCGCTGTGCAGCTTTGCCTCCACGCCATCGAGCGCCGGAATCCACTCCGACAGCAAATGCGCCAGATAGGTGGGCCGGAAGAATCGTTCGCAGCCCATGAAGAGACCCTTCTCATGCTCATGCCAGCCGAAGCCCTCGCCGGTGCGGAAGATCTCCGTCAGCTTCTCCTCGTCCTTCATGCAGGAGGCGAGCATGTAGTAGAAGCCCGGCAGATCGAGGGCTGTATCGTCTTCGGCCAGCGCGAATGCCTGTTCCGGGGTCATGGAGTATGTATCGGAGGCGCCGTCATAATCGACGTACTTGCTCGCCGCATTGGCATTCAGCCATTCGCGGACGTAGCGCTGCGCGGTCCCGGTGCGCTCGCTGAGTTCTTTCGCGCTCACGGGTGCGCCATCGCGCATTGCGCGATACAGGCCAAGTTTGTCCCCGATCAAAATCAGCACCGAGTGCAGGGACGCGCCCATGTCACTTACGGCCTGGCCGAGAAATGCGTTGAGTTTATTCGGGTCGACGGGTCGTGCAGTCGCAAGTGTAGCCATGGCTCTCGCCTCCTTTAGATAGAACGAGGGAACGATGGCCAACCGCCAGGGATGCGCGTCACCTGCGGAGAGCAGGGATGCGCGGCCGAGGAAAGGGAGAGACTCACGTTCCCATTTGGCCCGAACCGGACTATAGTCCAACGCCCTGGGAGGAAGCAACGGCTTTGCGAACGCATGCTATCCCGGGTCTGCGGTACCCTCTTCAAAGCGCATGTTTGTTCGCCTCCGGTTCACATTGCTTTTGCTCTGCACGCTCGCGCTCTGCCACCCGGCGGATGCGTACTCCCTGCTCACGCATGAGGAGCTGATCGACCTCGCCTGGCAGAGCTCCATCGTGCCATTACTGCTCAGCCGTTATCCCGGTCTGACGCCCGCGGAGCTTGAGCACGCGCGGGCCTACGCCTATGGCGGCTGCGTGATCCAGGACATCGGCTACTACCCCTTCGGCGACGCCTTCGTCTCCAACCTGACCCACTATGTGCGCTCCGGCGACCTCGTGGTGAACCTGTTTCGCGACGCCGCCAACGCGGATGAGCTGGCCTTTGCCGTGGGCGCGCTGTCGCATTACATCGGCGACAGCGCCGGGTACTCGGAGGCGACCAACCTCGCCGTGCCAATCGAGTTCCCCAGGCTGCGCGACAAGTATGGAAACGTCGTGGCCTATGCCGAAGGCAAGCACCAGCATGTACAGACCGAGTTTGCCTTCGACATCAATGAAATCGCGCACCACCGCCTGGCGCCCGTCCACTACCTGCGCCACGTCGGGCTGGAGGTGCCTGTCAAACAGCTCGCGCTGGCGTTCTACCAGACCTATGGCCTGAGTGAGGACTTCACCGCCGGCCGCAAGCAGCGCGTCAACGTGGGCGCTTACCGCTTTGCCGTACACCGTCTGATTCCGCGCATCGCCTATGCGCTCACACTGCTGCACCGCAACCATGAGCCCGCCGATAGGAACAGCCCCGAGCTGCGGCAGTTGCAGAGCGAGATCGCCATCGTGGAGAAGGAAAACCAGTGGGCGAAGTATCGGCGTCACGCTGGACTTGGGACCTATGCGGTCGCAGGCCTGATCTTTGTGCTGCCCAAGATTGGGCCGCTAAAGCTGCTCGCCATCAAGGGACCGACCACGCACACGGAGGCTGAGTACATCCACTCCGTGGTGCAATCCTCGAATCAGTTGAACCGGACCCTGCGACGCTTTACCCCTCCGCCGGGCGCACCCTTGACGGCCAGGGCAGGGGCTGCACAGAGTTCACTACGCCAGCGGGCTGACCCTCGCCATCCGTTGCCCAATCTCGATCTCGACACTGGCAGCCCCGTGCGGCCCAGCGGCTACCGCCTGACCGACGACACCTATGCCACACTGGCGCACCGGCTGGCGGCAAACCCGCAACAGCCCATTTCGCCCGAAGCGCGCGAGGACATCCTGGCATACTACGCGAATCCCGATCTGCCCTTTGCGACCAGGAAAGATCCGCAGGCCTGGGCGGCTTTACAGCAGGACCTTGCCGTTTTGCGCACCATGCCGACCAGCACGGAACCGCCGCCATTCACCACTTACGATGACGAGGAGCCCCTCGCAGGAGCTGCCGTCCCTGATTCCTCCAGGTGAAGAGGAACCAATGCCCAGAGCCGGAACTCTCTTACTCCATCAGTTGCGCGCCCCACTCAGCGGGCGGGACATCCCGTAGATGTTGGGAGAACTCCCAGCGGTGTCCTTCCGGATCCTCGGCCGAATACTGCCGCAGGCCCCACGGCTGGTTCGCGGGTTCGGCGAGAACCTTGGCGCCCGCAGCGTGCGCCTGCCGGTAGTGCGCATCCACATCATCGACCAGCAAGACCAGTGACTGAGACGCGGCCCCGAGACGTTTGGGACTCTGGAAGCCCTTCCGCGAAGCCGAGGCCAGTTCGATGTAGCCGGTGCCGATGCGCATCTCGGCATGTTGCACAGCGCCGTGCTCGTCTGCCCAGCGCAGATGCTCCTTCAGCCCGAAGGCACGGCTCAACCACGCTATGGCAGCGCCGACATCCTCATACCGCAAGGCCGGCATGATGCGAGGGAATCCGTTGGCCGGATCGTAGGAGTGGCTCCGCAAAGCATCGTTCTCTGTCGTGGTCATCGCTCTACTTTAGCGTTTAGCGCGGCGCTTTTCCCGAAGGAGGGTCGGTGATCCTTCTTTCCCCGCCACAACCGCGGGTGCCCCATTCTTTGCGCGTCGCTGAATCCGGCGTCTTCCGCACCCTGAGGCGCAAAGGGTGGGTCGCTGCGCCAAGGGCGCATCCCGCTTTTCGCGCCCAAGTCGATTTGGCTAAAGGGAAGATGGGGGAAATCGGCCTGCGCTACGCAGAAACCCACCCTTTGCACGTCAACTTTGCCGGTGGTCCGACGATTCCACTGGCGCAAAGAATGGGGGACACCCATGGACCGCTCGCTTTCGACCAATGCCGAACGTGAGCTTTGTTCGAAGGGTCTCCGGATCAGCACTCGATGACATTCAGCGCCAGGCCGCCCAGCGATGTCTCTTTATACCGCGACTGCATGTCCAGGCCGGTCTCGTACATGGTCTTGATCACCTGATCGAGCGAGACCTTGTGCTCGTCGAGTTCGGCGAAGGCCATGCGACAGGCGTGGACGGCCTTGACCGCGCCCATGGCGTTGCGCTCGATGCAGGGGATCTGCACCAGGCCGCCGATGGGGTCGCACGTCATGCCCAGGTTGTGCTCCATGCCGATCTCGGCGGCATGCTCGATCTGCAGGTTAGTGCCGCCCATTGCCGCCGCAAGCCCACCGGCGGCCATCGAGCAGGCCACGCCGACCTCTCCCTGGCAACCGACCTCAGCGCCGGAGATGGACGCGTTCTCCTTGTAGAGAATGCCGATGGCGGCGGAGGTGAGGAAGTAACGGATCAATCCGTCCTCGTTGCTGCCCGGAACGAAGTTGCAGTAGTAGTGCGCGACGGCGGGGACCACGCCCGCGGCGCCATTGGTCGGCGCGGTCACGACCCGCCCGCCCGCGGCGTTCTCTTCATTCACCGCCATGGCGTAAATGGTGACCCAGTCGAGCGGCGCCAATGGGTCGCGCATGGCAACACCAGCCCCATCGCCGGTTGCGTCCTTGAGCCGTAGCCGTTCGGCCAGGCGATGCGCGCGGCGGCGCACGTTCAGCCCTCCCGGAAGAATGCCCTCGGTGGCGATGCCGCGCGCCACGCACGCCTGCATCACCTGCCAGATGTGCAGAATGCCGGCTCGAACGTCTGCCGCCGGATCCGCATGCGAGCTCTTGAGCGCACACTCGTTGCGCAGCATGAGTTCGCTGATGGAGATATCGGCTTCGGTGGCCATCGCGAGCAGGTCTGCCGCGCTGCGAAACGAATAGGGCAGCGCAGTGGTCGTCATCATCGGCACATCGTCCATGCCCGCGCCATCTTCAATGATGAAGCCGCCTCCGATGGAAAAGTAGACCTTCTGCAGAAGAAGATTGCCGGCCACATCGAAAGCGGAGAAACGCAGGCCATTGGGGTGGTGCGTGTGCGCGCCCGGCGGCATCATCTGATCGCGGTGGAAGATCAGATGTTCCCCCTCGCGAAAGGGCACAGTATGGTCGCCCAGCAGGTTCAAAGCCTGACTGTTGCGGGTCGCCTCCAGCTTCGTCTCCATGGTCGCGGGATCGATGGTGCTGGGCTCTTCCCCCAGCAGGCCGAGGATCACCGCGCGATTGGTTCCGTGGCCAATGCCAGTGAGCGCCAGCGAGCCATAGAGTTCAGCGCGCACCTCTTCCGTACGGCCAAGAGCCCCGGCCTGTTCCACAGCGGTCAGGAAGTCGCGGGCGGCGCGCATGGGACCCATGGTGTGCGAACTGGAGGGCCCGACGCCGACTTTGTAAAGATCAAACAGACTCGTCTTCACGCCTTCATCCTACAGCGTTGCGAATACGTCTGGCCGCGGGCAGGCGGGCGGCTCTGCAACCTTTGTGGTCTATGGCCGCCGTGCCGTCACTCGCTATACTCGGCGCGAAGCAGACTACATACAGGCGGGATCCCAGCCACATCATGCTTTTCAAAGCGCTCAGCGCAGCCGTGTATGGAATCGATGCGCACATCATCGACGTGGAAGTCGATTTCTCCGGCATTCAGGTGCAGGAAGACCGGTTCCACACCGTTGGGCTTCCGGACGCAGCCGTGCGTGAGAGCCGCGATCGTGTGCGGGCAGCGATCAAGAACTCCGGCTTCTCCATCCCGCCCACGCACATCACCATCAATCTTGCGCCCGCGGACCTGAAGAAGGAAGGCTCCGGCTTCGATCTGCCCATTGCGATTGGCATTCTCGGAGCCTACGGAGCGCTGCAGAATCGCGACCTGAGCAATTTCCTCACCGTCGGCGAGCTGGGGCTGGATGGCAGCGTCCGCGGCGTTCCCGGTATGCTGCCGATTGCAGTGGCTGCCAAACAGCGGGGCATCGCCAACCTGATCGTGCCTGCATCGAACGCCGCGGAAGCTGCCGTGGTCGAAGGCGTCAACGTATATCCGGTGCAGTCATTGACGGAGGCGCGGGAGCTGTTCAATGCGGCGGCGAACGGGGGTATCCACACCCAGCCATTCAAAGTCGCCTCCTCCGAGCTGTTGGAGCAGTTGCAGCACTTTCCCTTCGACTTCAAGGACGTGCGCGGGCAAACGGTGGCAAAGCGAGCACTCGAAGTAGCCGCCGCCGGTGGACACAACATCCTGATGATCGGACCGCCGGGCTCGGGCAAGACGATGCTGGCCAAGCGCCTGCCGTCCATTCTGACTCCTCTGCGCTTCACTGAAGCGCTGGAGACGACCAAGATCCATTCGGTGGCGGGCGTTCTGGATGCCGATGCCGGCCTGGTGACCGCGCGGCCCTTTCGCTCACCGCACCATACGATCTCGGACGCAGGCCTGATTGGTGGCGGCGCCGTGCCCCGGCCGGGCGAGGTCTCGCTCGCGCACAACGGGGTGCTCTTCCTGGATGAGCTGCCCGAGTTTCCCCGCAATGTGCTTGAAGTGATGCGGCAGCCCCTCGAAGACGGCACCGTGACCATTGCGCTCTCGTCGATGTCCCTGAGCTTTCCGGCGCGATTTATGCTGGCGGCGGCCATGAATCCCTGCCCCTGCGGCTACTTCAACGACAAGAGCCGGGAGTGCATGTGCACGCCACCCATGATGCAGCGCTACGTTTCGCGCGTCTCCGGGCCGCTTCTGGATCGCATCGATATCCATATAGAGGTGCCGGCGGTGCAGTACCGGGAGCTGCGCGGGGGTCAGGCCGCCGAGGGCTCGGCGGAGATCCGGACGCGGGTGCTGGCGGCCCGGGAGCGGCAGCACCAGAGATTTCAGGGGGAGGCCATCTTCTCCAACGCCCAGATGGGAACGCGGCAGATCCGCACCTGGTGCGAGCTGCACCCCGATGCCGAACGGCTGCTCGAACGGGCCATGCAACAGCAGGGGCTGAGTGCGCGTGCCCACGATCGTATCCTGAAAGTGGCGCGCACCATCGCTGATCTCGAAGGGGTCCCGGCCGTCTCCGTCAACCACCTCGCCGAGGCGATCCAATATAGGACGTTGGACCGGAGCTACTGGAGCTGAGAACCAGGCTGCGTCTCCGCAGCAGCCCCTGGACCACCATTTTGTCGGCGTGGATCTGTCTGCGTGATCTGTCTGCGTGGATCGGAGCGGGGGGTATTTTACCGCTATCTCAGCAGAAAAGCTCCTGTTTTTGGTAATACCGTTTCAACGCAGACTAGGGAAATCACCGGCGCACACGCTCGAAACGCCCCTGATTGTTTGATAGGTGGCTTATTTTCAATAACCTACAGACCATCCCGATTTCGAGAGTATAAAAGCGGTACTCTATGAAAAAAAGTGTTGACCTGAATAGCGAAACCGAATAATGTCAGCATTGCCTGGTGAGAGTATGCGTCTCAAGGGGCATGTCTGCTGGTTCGCCAGCACACGGCAAGTCTCGTCCTCGAGTGCCAGCCTTCAGCTTGATTGAGCGCTCCCGGGCAGGAACACACCCGCTGGAAAGTTGGCCCGGAGGGGTTCCGCCTGAAAGTCGGCGGAATGTACCAAGATTAAACGTCATGAAACTATACGCGTTTTCCTGTATCCGTTTGGGAAATCAACGCGTCTATTCAATGAGCGACACAACGAAAGCTCGACGTAATCGCGTCCAAGCAGATCAGTGGGCCCGATAGTAACGGTCGAGAGTGAGAGGAGACTAGTTACCAATGCGTTCCGACTTGATCTTTGGGGCACTTACCCACATTCAGAATCGCTATCAACTGTGCCAACTGGCATCGAAGGCTACCCGTAAGCTGCACAAGCCGAGCACACGCCTTCAGGACACGACGAATGATGTCCTAGTTCGCTTCCACCACGAGAGTCCGGTTCGACCCGGCATTGAAAAAACTCCCGTTACCCAGCAGGTTCAGCAGCGCCGCGCAGCTTAAAGCGCGGCCTGCTGTCCGCGGTTTTCCCCATCGGATCGACCCCCTCTTCTACTCCTCTCCGCAGTTCACTCCATCCTTCAAAATCCCACCTGTAGGAACCCATGACTATTTCTGAATTGAAAGAAAAAAATATAACGGAATTAAGCCGCATTGCGCGCACGCTGGAAATCCCCGGCGCGAGCGGCCTGCGCAAGCAAGACCTGATCTTCAAGATTCTGCAGGCGCAGAGCGAAAAAGAAGGGCACATCTTCGCCGAGGGCGTGCTGGAGATCCTGCCCGACGGCTACGGCTTTCTTCGCTCGCCCGACTACAACTACCTCCCCGGCCCGGACGACATCTATGTGTCGCCATCGCAGATACGTAAATTCGACCTGAAGACGGGCGACACCATCAGCGGCAATGTGCGCCCGCCGCACGAAGGCGAGAAGTACTTCGCGCTGGTGAAGATCGAAGCGATCAACTTCGAATCGCCGGAAGAAACTCGCAACAAGATCCTCTTTGACAACCTGACGCCGCTCTATCCGCAGGAACGCATTCGCATGGAGACCGTGCACGACAATGCGAGCGGCCGCGTGATGGACCTGCTGACGCCGATCGGCAAAGGACAGCGCGGACTGATCGTGGCGCCGCCGCGCACCGGCAAGACCATGCTGCTGCAGGCCATCGCGAACTCCGTCACCACCAATCATCCGGAGGTCGCGCTGATCGTGCTGTTGATCGATGAGCGCCCGGAAGAGGTCACGGATATGCAGCGGTCGGTGAAGGGCGAGGTCATCAGTTCCACCTTCGACGAGCCTGCCGCGCGCCACGTACAGGTGGCCGAGATGGTGATCGAGAAGGCCAAGCGCCTGGTGGAGCACAAACGTGACGTGGTGATTCTGCTCGATTCCATTACCCGCCTGGCCCGCGCCTACAACACCATCGTTCCCCCATCCGGAAAAGTGCTCTCCGGCGGCGTGGATTCGAACGCGCTGCAGCGCCCCAAGCGTTTCTTCGGCGCCGCCCGCAATATCGAAGAGGGTGGATCGCTGACCATCATCGCGACGGCGCTGGTGGACACCGGCTCGCGCATGGATGAGGTGATCTTCGAAGAATTCAAGGGAACCGGCAACATGGAAGTGATTCTCGACCGCAAACTGGTCGACAAGCGTGTCTTCCCGGCCATCGACATTCAGCGCTCCGGCACCCGCAAGGAAGAACTCCTGATTGCAAAGGAGGACCTGCAGCGTATCTGGATACTGCGCAAGGTGCTCAATCCGCTGTCTCCCGTTGAGGCGATGGAATTGCTGGTCGATCGTCAGGCGAAGACCCGCAACAATGCCGAGTTTCTGCAGAAGATGAATTCGCTGTAAGGGCCGCGGACGCAGCATGAGCCACAGCTTCGCGCTACAGCTTCGCGCCTGATCGGCAGTCGTCGGAGAGCCCTTCGAATGGTTCGAGGGAAGAGCGTGTTGGAAGCTAGCTCTTCACCTCCGCGTCCAATTTCTCTTCCTGCAATTTCTCTTCCTGCAATTTCTCTTCCTGGTAGTGCTCGATGCGTTGCTGCCGACACTATGCTTCGAGGTTGCTTACACTTGAGCTGAACGGGATACCAGGTCAGGGGTGCGCATGGGTGGTCTGATGAACATCATGATCGGCTACTTTTTCGGCTTTGCCCTGGGCGTCGGCTGTGCGCTGGCCGTGATGTATACGATCTGGACCGGTGGTTACAGGAAGGCCATCGAGCACTCCCTGATGAGTTATCCGCCGGAGCGGTATCAGTCGGTGCGGGCGGCGGTGATCGCCGGCATCGACCGCAAGCGAACGATCGACGGGTGAGCGCTGCTCCCCACCGTCGCCCTCTGCCCTATTCTTCTTTGACCTGCCCGTATTCCAGCAGCGTAACCAGCAGCCATCCTCCGCGAACGTTTCCGA
>JBPCNO010000095.1:0-26728 GCA_051001135.1 Acidobacteriaceae bacterium | reverse complement strand
GTTGAGAACCTGCACCTCATCGGTCACCAACTGCAGCATGTCCTTGTCATTCGAGACGATGTAGACGCAGTGACCGGCGGCCGCGGCTTTGACCGCGAGGGTGCCGATGACATCGTCGGCCTCGAATCCTTCATACTGAATGATGGGGATATGGAAGGCTTCGAGCGAGCGGCGGATGTAGGGAATCTGCTGCGCCAGGTCGCCGGGCATCTCGGTACGGTTGGCCTTGTAGCCGCCGTACTCCACCTGTTCAAACTGCTGCGTCTTGATGTTGAACTTGCGGACGGCGGTGAAGTCCTTGGCGCGCTCATCGCGAAAAACCGGGGCGCTGGTGTCGAAGATGGCGGCAAAGTACTCGGGCGCGAAGTCCCGGCGCAGCTTGTTGATCATGTTTACGAACACATATGTCGCGGCGGTCGGTACACCCGTGCGCGTGGACATGGGGCGCTGCCGCTGCATGGCGTGATAGGCGCGGAAGATGAAGGACATCGCGTCCAGGAGGAAGATAGCGGGCTTGGCGTTCTTGTCGGATTTCGTACTCGCGGGCATCTGAACAACTCTCCTGCTTATGAGATGAACATGCAATCGCCGTAGGAGAAGAATCGGTACTGCGCTTCGACCGCATGGCGATAGGCGGCGAGCGTGTGTTCCCGGCCAGCGAAGGCGGAGACCAGCATGAGCAAGGTGGATTGGGGCAAATGGAAATTGGTGAGCAGGGCGTCCACCAAGCGAAAATGGTGCCCCGGCGCGAGAAAGATCTGAGTATTGCCGGAGTGCGGCGCGAGCATGCCGTCCGCACTCAGAGTCGCACAATGCTCCAAAACGCGGACGGTCGTCGTGCCAGCGGCTACGATCCGTCTTCCAGCTAATCGAGCGGCGTTGATGGCGATCGCAGTCTCTTGCGGCAGAGTGTAGCGTTCGGTATGCAGGTGGATCTGGTCGAGCCGCTCCACGCGCACGGGTTGAAAGGTGCCCAGGCCTACATGGAGGGTGACGTAGCGGATCTCCACGCCCGCCTGCTCGATCCGGCGCAGCATCTGGGGTGTGAAATGAAGTCCGGCGGTCGGCGCGGCGACAGAGCCACGGGTTCTCGCAAAGACGGTCTGGTAACGCTCGCGATCCTCTTGCTCGTCGGAGCGATGGATGTAGGGGGGAAGCGGCATGTGTCCCAGCCGGTCGAGCAGCTCGAAGAAATCTTCGGTCGGGTCGAAGGATAGAGTGCGTTCGCCGAACTCGCCGCGGGCTATGACCTCCGCGGACAACGAGGCCGCCGCGGTGTCATCCGGGGCAGAGAAGACGAGCCGTTCGCCGACAGCGACCTTCTTGCCGGGACGCACCAGGGCTCTCCATTCCGATGGGCTCTGCTGTTCGGTAAGCAGAACTTCGATGCGGCCCTGGGGTGTTTGCCGGGCGGAAAGGTCTCTTTGGGGATCTCCGCGACGGCGCGCGAACAACCGCGCGGGGATCACGCGGCTATCATTCAGTACCAGCACATCGCCGGAACGTAGCAGATGGGGAAAGTCGCCGAAATGCCGGTCTTCCCAGGCGCCCGTGGAACGATCGAGCGCGAGCATGCGTGCGGTTCCGCGCTCGCTCGGCGGGTGCTGCGCAATCAGGGACTCGGGTAAGACGTAGTCGAAATCGGAGACCAGCACACAGACGATTCTAGCGACCGCTGACGAAGTAGTCTTCGGCGGTGGCCCGCAAGCGCTCGAGCGACGTCTCTGCGGCGGAACGAACGGCTTCGAAAGCCGCATCATCCATGACGCGCGGGACGGCGAAGGGTTGCCCCCACACCAGCAGCGTACGCGAAAAGGGCTTGGGGATGAGCAGTCCGTCCCAGGAATGCAAACACCAATGCCGCCGGGGCAGCACGTAGAAGCAGCCCAGATGGACGCCGGTGAGCTCCGCCAGCTTGATGGGTCCGGGCTTAAGGACATAGCGAGGGCCGCGGGGCCCGTCGGCGGGAAAGATGGCGGACGCTCCGGCCTGCACAGCCCTGGCGAGCGCGCGCAGCCCCTCCGCTCCTCCGCGCGAGCTGGAGCCGCGAACCGTGGCGAAGCCAAGGCGCTCAATGGTGCGCGCGATCAGCTCACCGTCGAAGCTTCGGCTGATGAGCAGCGTGGTGCGCGGACGCTGCTGGAACATGCAGGCGCTGGTCAGCAGGCAGCGATGCCAGAAGCACCAGATGCTCTGATCGTCCGGAGCGGGGATGTGCTCGCCGTCATCGCGGATAACCTCATAGCGCAAGGTGAACGACAGCAGCCGCAGCAGAAGCGCCGTCAACCATGGCACGACAGCTAGAAGAAAGCGTTGGCCGATGGTCCATCGCGGCTCGCGATTGCGGGGGGCGGGGTGGCGGGTCATGCTCGCGGGCCTAGCTGTAGCGCAGCCAGCGCAGCATCTCCGGCAGTGTGGCCCGTTTGCCGTACATCAGGATGCCGACGCGATAGATGCGGGAGGCGATCCACAGCATGACGTAGACGGCGGCGATGAGGAGCGCGATCGATAGGATGATCTGCCAGGCCGGTGGCTGTTGCGCGGCCATGCGGAGGTACATGACGATCGGCGTGCATGGGGGAAACAGCGAGAGGACCACCACGGCAGGCGCGTTGGGGTTGGCGAGGATGTAGTTCATCCCGATGATGCCCACCAGCAAGGGCGCGACGATGAAGAAGCTGAACTGCTGGACCTCCTGCTCCGAACTGACGCTGGCGCCGAAGGCCGCGCTGAGTGCGCTGTAGAAGAGGAAGCCGAGCAGAAAGTAGAGCGCGAAGAAGGCGACCGCGGACGGAGTGATGCCGAGCGCAGATAGGCCGCCAGTCAGGCCGCCGGTGAGGCCGTGCCGCCCGGCGTACGATGCGCCGCCAAATAGGGCCAGGGCGATCCAGATACCGATCTGCGTGAGTCCCGCCGCGCCGACCCCCATCAGCTTTCCGGCCATCAGCGATTGCGGCGTGGTGGCGGAGAGCAGCACTTCGAAGATGCGGGAGGTCTTCTCCTCGATGACCGAACGCGCAACGTTCATGCCATAGTAGATGACCGTGAAGTACAGAAGAAAGATCATCAGATAGGCGCCGATAAAGCTGCCGACGGAACTCGAGTTTGCGGATCGGCCCTTCTTCAGTTGCAAGGTTCGCACCTCGGCTGGCCGCAGCCAGGTCTGAATCTCCGCCCCGGGAAGGCCCAGCGCGGCAAGATGAGTCCACAGGGTTGCGCGATTGACGGCCTCCTGGATGCGGCCGGAGGTCATGAGATCGGCAGCGGAACGAGAGTAGTAGAGCGCTCCGCCCTGTTGCGTCACAGGGTCCGGGCCAAGCCACAGCGCTCCGTCGATCTGTCTGGTTTCGACGCGGTGCATCAGAGCCGCGCGATCCTCGATAGGCGCGGGCGCGTCGACATCGATCTGCGATGTCTTCTGCGAACTCTGCAGCTCCTGGGCTACGGCCCGCGCCAGGGCCGGATCGGAGGAGGCGATCACCAGATGCCTGGCCGCACCTGCGTTGGTGGATGCGAAGTAGCTGCCGCCGAACATCAACGCCATGATGAGTGGAATCAGGATGGTGGTGTACAAAAAAGCCTTGGAGCGAATGCGCTCCAGGTACTCGCGCCGGGCGATCAGCAGTGCATCATGCATGGATGGTCTCCTCCGCGTTCTGCCCCGCGGCCTCTCCTCCGACGGTTTGAATGAAGATCTCTTCGAGCGACGGTTCCTCCAGTTCGTAGCGGAAGATCTGCAGGCGGTCCGCTGCATGGCGCAGCAATTGCTGCGCGTCCGCCCCGGGCCGCAGCTTGATCTCCGCGTGCTGCGGGTACAGGCGAGCCTCTTCGATCATGCCTGCGAGTTCATTGCCCTGAAGAAAGCTGCCGTCTCCGGCGAAGTCGAGCAGAACACGGTTGCGGGGAAAGCGACTCTTGATCTCGCGCATGCCGCCGGCGAGCACGGCCTCTCCGCGATGGACGAGACAGATGGCATCGCACATCTTCTCCACCTGATCCATATGGTGGGTGGAGAAGAGAATGCCGCAGCCGTTCCGCTTGAGCTCGAGAAGTGCATCTTCAATCAGCTTGGCATTGATGGGATCGAGTCCGGCGAAGGGCTCGTCCATGATGATGAACGATGGCTGGTGCAGCAGCGTGGCGATGAACTGGATCTTCTGCTGCATGCCCTTGGAGAGTTCCTCGGTCTTCTTCTCCAGCGATTCCGCGATTGCCATGCGCTCTGCCCAATGGCGCGATCGCTCCCCCGCACTCTTCGCGCTGAGGCCGTGCAACTGGCCGATGAAAATGAGCTGATCGAGCACCTTCATCTTCTTGTAGAGACCGCGCTCTTCGGGAAGGTAGCCGACGCGGGCCAGACTGTCCCGCGTGAACGGTGCATCGAAGAGGCGGACCGTCCCGCTATCGGGCAGCGTGATGCCAACGATCATGCGGATAGTCGAGGTCTTCCCGGCGCCGTTCGGCCCCAGCAGGCCGAACATGGTGCCGGGCTCGATCGAGAGACTGAGATCGTGGACGGCGACCTTGCCGGCGTAGGCTTTCGAGACTCCATTCAGGGTGACGATGGACATGGACATGCGCTCTGCAAGTAAGAGAAGAGTGCCAGAAGTGTAGCAGCAGTCAGCCTGCGCGCTGCTTCGTCGGGGCGGAGCGCGGCTGGTAGCATTCTAGGCGTGATGGCCCCCGAAACCCCGGTGCAGTTCGTGAAGGGCGTAGGGGCGCGGATCGCGGAGACCCTGGCCGCAAAGAACATCTTTACTGCTGAAGACCTGCTCTATCATTTGCCGTTTCGCTATGAAGACCGGATGAACCCGCGCAGCTTGCGGGAGCTGCAGCCGGGCGAGATGGCCAGCGTGATCGGCGAGGTGCGAGGCTCGGTGCTGCTGCGCACGCGCAGTATGCCGATCTTTGAGATGACCGTGGGTCAGGGGCTGGACACGCTGAAGTGCATCTGGTTCCGCGGCACTTATCTGCGGGATAAGTTCCCAGCGGGCCAGATGGTCGCGCTGTACGGCAAGGTGGAGCCATCACGGTCCAGCCGTGGCTTCAAGATGATCCAGCCGCAGTTTGAGGTACTGCCGGAGGAGGTGGACGAAGCGGCGCGCATGCTGGAGGTGGGCCGCATCACTCCGGTGTACGAGTCCCTGGGTGGGGTCAAGCTGGGTACGCGATGGCAGCGGCGCGTGCTCTTCGATCTGCTGGGCGAGATCAAGGGCGGCATGCCGGAGACGCTGCCGGAACGGCTGCGCGAGCGCCTCAACCTGTTGAGCCGGGAAGAGGCACTGCGGCAGTCACATTTCCCGGAGACCGGTACTCCGCTGGCGCGGTTGCAGTCGTCGAGCAGCCCGGCGCACCGCAGGCTGATCTTCGAGGAGCTGTTCTATCTGGAGCTTGGCCTGGAGCTGAAGCGCCGCAAGATCAAAGATCGCACCGGCATCGCCTTCGAGGCGAACGAGCAGGTACGCGCCGCTCTGCGTCAGGTACTGCCCTTTCATCCCACACGCGCGCAGAAATCGGCACTGGCGGAGATTGTGGAGGACATGAAGCGGCCGGGCCCGATGCGCCGGCTGCTGCAGGGCGATGTGGGCTCGGGCAAGACCATCGTCGCGCTGCAGGCGATGCTGATGGCGATCGAGAATGGCTACCAGGCAGCGCTGATGGCGCCGACGGAGATCCTGGCGACGCAGCACTACCTGAGCGTGCGCAAGATCCTGGAACGCGCACAGCGGCGCTATGAAGTGGTGCTGCTGACCGGCTCGCTTGACGAGGACCGTAAACGGAGAACACGCGGCATGATCGCTCGCGGGGAGGCCAACCTGATCATCGGTACCCATGCGCTGATCGAAGAGAAGGTGGAGTTCGATCGGCTGGGACTGGTGGTGGTGGATGAGCAGCATCGCTTCGGCGTGATGCAGCGCTTCCGGCTGATGAAGAAGCCGGGGCAGGGGGAGCCGGATGTGCTGGTGATGACCGCCACGCCTATCCCGAGGACCTTGGCGCTCTCGCTCTACGGGGATATGGACGTGAGCCTGCTCGATGAACTGCCGCCGGGGCGCACGCCGATCACTACGCGGCGCATCGGCGACGAGCGCGCGGCGGAGGTATGGAAGTTTGTGCGCAAGCAGGTAGCGGCCGGACATCAGGCCTACGTGGTGTACCCGGTGATCGAAGGGGTGAAGAGCGACCAGGCGGAGCTGGACTTCGCGCCGCCGGACGTTGCGCCCGTGGAGGGTGAGCCGGAGCTGGCGAAGAAGCCCAGGCCGCGTTCTGCGACAGGCAAATCCGCATCAGCCAGGGTTGGCGCAGGGAAGACCGCCAGCCTTTTTACAAAAGAGCCAGCGCAGTCTGCGGTGCAGACTCCGTTCAAGGCGCCGTTGAAGGCGGCGACAGAGATGGTGGAGCTGTTGCGGGAGGGTCCGCTGGCCGGGCTGCGGCTGGCGCTGCTGCACGGCCGGCTGGACGCCGACGACAAGGAAGTCATCATGCGGTGGTTTGCGCGGGGCGAGATCGACGTGCTGGTGGCGACCACGGTGATCGAAGTGGGCGTGGACGTACCTAACGCTTCGGTGATGGTGATCGAGCATGCGGAGCGGTTTGGGCTGGCGCAGATGCACCAGCTTCGGGGTCGAGTGGGGCGCGGCGAGACGAAGAGCTATTGCATTCTGGTCACCGGCGGTCCCGTTTCGCCGCAGGCAGACGAGCGCCTGAATGCCATGGTGCGCACGCAGAGCGGCTTCGAGCTGGCGGAGCTGGACCTGGAGCTGCGCGGACCGGGCGAGTTCTTCGGCACGCGGCAGGCGGGCATGCCGGAGTTCCGGGTAGCCGATCTGCTGCGCGATCGCGAGCTGCTGGAGCTGGCCAAGGTGGAGGCGGCGCAATTCGTCGCCACGGGGGGGGAGGAGGCGACGGCCGCGGAAAAAGCTGTCGTTTCGGCGCGGCTCAAGGCCACTTGGCAGCGGCGGTACGGGCTGGTGGAGGCGGGATGAGCTTTAGCTCACCAGGAAGGGGCAGAGAGGCCGGGCCTGCTGGGCTGTGCTAGCGTGGCTGCATCCACTGCGGAGGCGAAGCGAGTGATCGTTGGTTCCGGCATCGACCTCATTGAGGTCCCGCGCATCGCGCGCTCGATCGAGAGGTTCGGTGCGCATTTTCTGGAGCGGCTCTTCACTGAGGCGGAGATCGCATACTGCCAGCGCAAGCGCCGCACGGCAGCGGAGAGCTTCGCTGCGCGGTTTGCGGCGAAGGAGGCGGGGGCGAAGGCGCTGGGGACGGGTATCGGATGGGGCGTCACCTGGAAGGAAATCGAAGTGGGCCGCGAGCCGGGCGGCCGGCCTACGCTCAAGCTGCACGGGCGGGCGGCGCAACTGGCCGCGGCTGCGGGAGTGCGGCGTATTGCGCTCTCGCTGACCCACACGGCGGAGCTCGCCATGGCGTCAGTATCGATGGAAACCTGAAGGGAAGATTAAAGAGGGAAGATCGCGGTCAGGCTCATTCGCTGCAACGGTGCCGGCGGTCTTGTCATCCAACACGAGACGCAACACCAAACGCAAGACGAGACGTAGACGAGACGATCCAGAGCGCACCCGCTTCCGGGCAGAGGTCGCGTTTGTTAAGCTCCAAGGTGGGCGCGACACTTTCCTTCGCGCCATTTGCTGCGAGGGTGCGTGCCGAGCCAACAGGATGTCCAGTGGTCTCAACTCAAAGTCGGTGTCGTAGTCATCGTCGCGCTTCTCGCATTGACGGCGCTGGTGTTCCTCATGTCCGGCAGTACTGGCGGATTCTTTACCGGCAAGCTGACCATACGCTCCTATTTCGAGAATGCCGCGGGTATTAAGGTGGGGGCGCCGGTGAATCTCGAAGGCGTCACCATCGGCAATGTGAAGGCCATTCGGATTGTGCCGACGCGCAAGCTTACGCCCGTAGAAGTCGTCATGAAGGTGAGCAAGAAGTACGCCGCCGGGCTGCACACCGATTCCAAAGCGGGTCTGGACACGGTGGGCGTGCTCGGGGACACGGTGGTCGATATCAATTCCAAGCGCGCGGTCGGGCCGCAGCTAAAAGACAACGAGGAGCTGGGGACGACCGAAAACCCCAACCTGTCGGACGTCATCAAGTCGAGCCAGGGCACGATCGAGCAGCTCAATACGATTCTGGCGAAGGTTGATAATCTGGTCGATTCGCTCAATACCAGCAAGGGCTCGATCGGACAGTTGATCAACAATCCGGATCTCTACAACAAAGCGCTCGCCACGGTGAACGAATTACAAGGTGTCGCCAACACGGTGGGCAGCGGCAAAGGTTCGATCGGCAAGCTGCTTAAGGATGATTCGCTGTACAACCATCTGGACGAGACTACGGCGAAGCTGGACCACATTACGACGGAGATCGACAACGGCCAGGGCTCGATCGGCAAGCTGCTGAAGGACCAGACGCTTTACAACAACCTGAACCAGACGGTGAGCAACGCCAATCAGTTGCTGGCGGATATCAATCGGGGTCAGGGAACGCTGGGGATGCTGGCGAAGGATCCGAAGTTTGAGCAGAAGTTCCGCGACACGGTGGATAGGCTGGATTCGGTCATGGCCCGCGTGGATAACGGCGAAGGCACCATCGGGCAGCTCATCCGCAATCCCTCGGTCTACAACAACGCGGACCAGATGCTCACCGAGTCGCGCAACCTGATTACGTCCATCCGGGAGAACCCCAAGAAGTACCTTACCTTCCACGTCAAGGTGTTTTGAGCCGGAGAGCGCCCTTCTTTACATCGGGAGATTCGGCACTCGGAGCCTGCGACCGTCACTCGTGCTTCGATCTGATCAGGCTATCCAATGAGTGAACGCAAACGAGGACAGCGCCACAGAAGCGAACCTTCTGTGGCGCTGAGTGGTTGTGGACGAGGGCCTACCTGCTCTGATTGAGCAGGACTCCCAGGTAACCTTGACCCTGCTGCGTTTGCTGACCCGAGAAGAAGATCGAGGGACGGCCTCCTATCTTCAGGGGCGCGGCGATCATCTGGAAACTGTAGAAGTATGGGACCACCTTGGTGACATTGAAGATGTACTGCGGTGCTCCGAATTTCCCATTCCCATCGCCCTTGAGCACGCGAATCTCACCGTTGGCTGAATTCAGGTAGGAGACATCGAGCTTGCCGTCACCATCCACGTCCGATAAATGAGCGGAGTTCGCAAACCCCGACCCAGGTATAGAAGTGGCGGCATACCAGTAGAAGCCACCTGTCTGCTTGGCCAATAATGTAACGATCGTTGGCCGTACCGTCCCTGTGTTTATTGGAGCCAGCGAAAAGACCAGGTCCAATTTGCCATCGTGGTTGAGATCTGCCGCGGCCGAGGAGGCGATGACGTACTTGTCAAACACATACGTATCCCGCTGCGGATCCTGGAACGTGCCATTGCCGCGCCCGTTCAGGATTCTGAATCCATTGTTCGCGGCGTTGAGGATCACCACGTCAGTCTTACCATCCTGATTGAAGTCCCCGACGGGGCCGAGGGATTCAGCAGCTCCGGTAACTCCGGTATCGCTGATGGATTGGGAGTTGGTGAAAGTGCCGTCTCCGTGATTGAGAAAGAAGTCGATCCGGGTGTTGGATCCTGCTCCATTGTTGGGATTGGCGGTCAAAACGACGAGATCGCATTTGCCATCGTGATTGAAGTCCGCGAGCCTCGCGCCTGCAATGCCAACAGGCAAATCCACGCTGCTGCTCTCCTGGAAATTACCGTGTCCGTCTCCGAGATAGATGACGACGGTGCCGGGGTACTGGGAAGCCGGGTCGGTATTGTTGCCCCCGTAGATGTCGATGATGTCTTGGTGGCCATCCCCATTCACGTCCTCGATCAGTATTGAGGAGAGTAGTGGGGAGAGATGGGAAGCGGGCTGCTGGTAAAGCCGCCGATGCCGTTTCCCGTCAGCAGTTGCAGCTGGGTGGTACCCGAAGGAGTAGCGCTATCCAGGATAAGGTCGGTGTTCCCATCTCCATTCAGGTCACCGGCCACATACGTTTCGGGAAGGAAGGTTGCCGAGCCGGGGTAGGGGATCTGGTGTGGCGCAGAGAACGCGATGCTGGATGAGGTTTGGGAGAACAGGCAGGGAGTGGTGAGGGCGAGTACGGCAAGCGAAACGGTCTGGGATAAACGGATGCGCATTCGGTGACTCCTGGGGCTTGGATTAAGCGGCCCCAAAGCGCGGAGTTTCGCTGCCGGAAAAGAGCGGGCCCAAGTCCGAGGCGGATTCTACTCCGGGAGCCGTGACGGCGACAGTTACTTTCGTTTGCATAATCGCCAGTGCGATTCTCTGGCCGGCTTGCCGGCGCATGAGGCGCAAGTTTGCGCGCCCGAGCTCATGGATGGGTCGGAAGTGCGTGATGCGCCAAGGATGGAGCAGCCGCGATTGCGGATGCCGGCCCTTTACACTCCGAGAGCGGGGATGACGCGACGGACGGGGCGGTGACTGAGCCGCGTGATTCCGCTGAAGAGCAGGCTGATGCCGATGATGGTACCGATCGCCCAAACGGAGCTGAAGGGCCATTGCGCCCAGATCAGGCCTCCCAGTATGAGCGTGACGATGCCATCGACGAGGAACCAGATGGCCGGCCCCGCGTTCCGCAGGCGGAAGAAGGTCACGATCTCGAGGATGCCTTCGATGATGAAGTAGGCCGCGAGCACCAGGGTGAGGGTGAGCAGGCCGCGTGCGGGATGGATGAGGAGATCAAAGGCGACCACGATATAGACGATGCCGAGGATGACCTGCCAGATGACGGCGCCCGCGCCGCGTGCCGACCACGCATAGACCAGGTGTGCGACGCCGGCAAAGAGCAGGATCCAGCCCACGACCAGATTGACGGCGATACCGGCGATGAACGGCAGAATGATCGCGGCGATGCCGAGGATGATGAGCAGAACGCCGATGACGGCGGACCAGTTCCTACCCTCGACAGGCACTGCGCTATTTCCCGGACCCACTACGTTGCTGGCCATGGTTCCTCCCCGAGCGGCTGTGCGCACTGTAGCAGAGATTGGTGGACGCGTGCGCCCCTGTCCCCTGCTTTTTACCGCCTCTTCGCACACGGTCATGCGTCCACGAGCTCGCTCTTCGGGATCGCTCGAGGCCGGAGACGGCCGGCGGCTACAATGGTGGCTTTGCGTGGCGATGCGCGGGTGCGCAGGGGCGTATGGTCCGGGACATATTGACTGTGGTGGCATGTGTGCTGGCGGCGATAGGCGGCCTTCTCTTGCTGGAAAAGCGCTGGCCGGCGTTGAATCGGCGCGAGCACAACGAGATCATCGGCTGGCAGCTTAGCGTGCTGGGCGCGGTGTACTCGGTGATGCTGGGGTTCATGCTGTATACCGTATGGACCAACTTCCAGTTAGCCAAGCAGAACGTGGGCGCGGAGGCGAACTCGCTGGTGAACGTTTCGCGGTTGGCCAACGGCCTGCCCGCGGAGCAGCGAAACACCATGCAGGCGCTGGCGCGTTCCTATGCCGACCTGATGGTGCACAAGGAGTGGCCGGATATGGAGCAGTCGCGGCTTACCCCGGAGTCGCACGCAGTGATGATCAGGATGTGGCGCACGCTTACCAGCGTGCAGCCGAGCAACGCGGGGCAGGCAAGCAGCCTCGATCATGCCCAAACGGAACTCTCAAGCATGACAGAGCATCGCCGGCTGAGAGAGGTACAGATTTTCGATCGACTGCCCGGCCTGCTGTGGACGGTACTGATCTCCGGGGCCGCCCTGTTGCTCTTCTGCTGCACGCTGCTGGGCGCGCGCAGCGCATGGATTCACATGGTGCTGATCGGCTCGCTTGCTTTTCTATTGGCGCTGCTGCTGATTACTATTTCTTCGGTTGACCGGCCGCTCCAGGGATGGATACGTGTATCACCGGCGGCCTTCCAGCGCGCTGCGGCGAGTCTGCAGGAAGAATAAGACGCGTCGGTCCACTCCTCGCCTCCACTCCTCGCCTCCACTCCTCGCCTCCACTCCTCGCCTCCACTCCTCGCCTCCACTCCTCGCCTCCACTCCGCGCCTCCACTCCTCGGCCCCATTTCTCGTGGACGCGGGCGGCACAGGCAGGATCGGCGCGGTGCGGGACGGCTGTGTTAATTTTCTGTTGCGACGAGGAACGTAGTTTTGCGCGCACGAACGAGGAGCGCGCGGGGAGCGCGTCTCCGGTCGCGATACGAGGGGCCTATGAGGAGAGTTATGCAATCGAGTCGCTTTGCCGCAGTGTTGCTGCCCATGGCAGGCATTGTGCTGGGAACAGGGATGGCTGTAGCCCAAAGCAGCCTGCCGGAGTTGAATGCGCTGGCGGACACGCCCACCACCGGGAGCGCGCCGCAGGAGCCGAAGGCCCCGAAGATCTTCGACCTGAGCGCCATGGACCGCACGGCCGACCCGTGCACCGACTTTTACCAGTACACCTGCGGCAACTGGATGAAGAACAATCCCATTCCGCCGGACCAGACCCGCTGGGGACGGTTCAACGAACTGCACGAACGCAACCAGTACCTGCTCTACAGGGAGCTGGAGGCGGCCGCGCAGCCGAGCGCCAGCCGTACACCACTGCAGGCGAAGTACGGGGACTTCTACGCGTCATGCATGGATACGTCGGCCGTGAACGCGAAGGGGATGGAGCCGCTGAAGCCGGCGCTTGATGGCATTGCGGGGCTGCAAGACAAGAAGCAACTCGCCAGCCTGCTGACGGACCTGCAACGGGACCGCGGCACCTCCGCGCTCTTCCGCTTTCGCGTGGAGCAGGACGAGAAGGACTCCTCCAAGCAGATCGCCGATCTTTCGCAGGGCGGCCTGGGGCTGCCGGACCGCGACTACTACCTGGAGCAGACCGACCGGCAGAAGAAGATCCGCGAACAATACGTGGAGCACATGACCAAGATGTTCGAGCTGGTGGGAGATACCCCGGAACAGGCGGCGGCCGAGGCGAAGAGCACGATGGCCATCGAGACGGCCCTGGCGACCGGATCGATGACGCGCACCGAGATGCGCGATCCCCAAAGCATCTACCACATCAAGACGGTGAGCGACCTGGAGCAACTGGCGCCGGCGTTCGATTGGTCGACGTACTTCGGCAAAATCGGTGTCGGCACGTTCGACACGCTGAACGTGTCGCAGCCGGCCTTCGCGGAGGTGCTGAGCAAGGAGATCCAGGGGCAGGACCTGGGAGCGTGGAAGAGCTATCTGCGGTGGCACGCGATTACCGATGCAGCGCCCTGGCTCTCGGACAAATTTGTGGAGGAGAACTACAACTTCTACGACGCGACGCTCGCGGGGCAGAAAGAGCTTGCGCCCCGGTGGAAGCGGTGTACGCGGCTGACCGACCAGAACCTGGGCGAGGCGGTGGGGCAGGACTGGGTGAAGCAGAACTTCCCGCCCGCCGCGAAGGATCGCATGGACAAGCTGGTGGCCGCGCTGGACAAGGCGTTGGGAGAGGACATTCAACAGCTACCGTGGATGACGGACGCGACCAAGAAGGAGGCCGCGCTGAAACTATCCATGTTCCGCAACAAGATCGGCTATCCGGAGAATTGGCGGGACTATTCGAAGTTCACGGTAAAGCGGGACGATCTGCTGGGCAACGTGAATCGTGGCGAGGAGTTCGAGCGGCAGCGCAATCTGAATAAGCTGGGCAAGCCGGTGGACGAGAAGGAGTGGGGCATGACGCCACCGACGGTTAATGCCTACTACCGGGACAGCAACAACGACATCAACTTCCCGGCGGGCATTCTGCAGCCGCCGTTCTTCTCGCTGGCGGCGGATCCAGCGGTGAACTTCGGCGGCATCGGCGTGGTGATTGGCCACGAGATGACCCACGGCTTCGACGATCAGGGATCACAGTTCGACGGCAAGGGCAACCTGCGCGAGTGGCAGACGCCGGCGGACCGCAAGGCCTTTACCGAGCGGACGGATTGCGAGGTGAAGGAGTACGGCGGCTTCGAGCCGGTCCCGGGAGCCAAGCTGAACGGCAAGTTGACGCTGGGTGAAAACACGGCGGATAACGGCGGCATTCGTATTGCCTACCTGGCGCTGCTGAATACCTTGGCGGAGGAGGGCAAGAAGGTGGACGCGAAGGACCCCAAAATGGACGGCTTCACGCCGGCGCAGCAGTTCTTCATCGCCTTCGGGCAGGTGTGGTGCGAGAACCGGACGGAGCAGGCCTCGCGGCTGTCGGCTAAGGTCGATCCGCACTCTCCGGGCAAATACCGTACCAACGGCACGGTGCAGAACTTCGACCAGTTCGGGAAGGCCTTCGGCTGCAAGAAGGGCTCCCCGATGTATCCGGAGAATAGCTGCAGAGTGTGGTAGCGCCGCTTTGACTGCGAGCAGGCCGGGCGGCGCGGTGCCGGGCCTGCTTCGTTGCGGCGGAGGCATATCCCACCCGTTGCGCCTAGAGGGCGCGGAACACGCCAGGCTCTGAGAGGCGCAAAGAATGGGGCACCCAATAACCCACCCTTCGCTGCGCTCAGGATGGGGCACTCGCAAAGATCCATGCTTCGATCGGGCGCCCACGATTCCATTAAGAATTGCCACAGGTAGCCTGAAAGCACCGCCACCTTTTACAATGCAAGCGGGTAGAGCATTTTTCCTGTAGGTGTACACCCTCGACGAATGTGGACGCAGCCCCTCTTTGTGGGAAGGCTGCACCGAGCGTGGCTCACGGTGGACCGCTGTCACAGGAAAAATGCTCTATCCACCCAAACTTAGTGTTGCTGCTGTGCAGCTCTGGCTGGCATTTCCCCTGTGCGACCAGAAATGAAGGACATCGATGAAGTTGAAGATTCTCGGCCGGATCGCACTGGCCATGGCAGCATCTGCCGGTTGCGTTCTCGGCACAACCTCCTGCACCAGCAACTTCAGCGTCGGCTATCTGTATGTGACAGGCGCGCAGTTCAACCAGATCCAGGGCTACAAGATCGGCCATAACGATGGCAGTCTGACGCAGATCCAGGCGCCGACCGGCACGGCCGGCGTGGCTCCAATCCAGGTGGTGAAATCTGCCAATGGCCGCTTCCTGTATGTGCTGAACCAGGGCTGCGGTGACACGGGACAGGCGGCGTGTCCGCAGTCCGTAGGATCGGCGACGGCGCCCAGCAATATCTCGCTCTTTGCCATTGGCGGCCTGGGCGTGCTGACCTTCCAGCAGTCGTACACGATGCAGGGCAGGAACACGGTGTCGATGACGATCAATTCCAGCGGGTCGTACTTGTACGCGCTGGATTCCATCGCACCTGACGGCTCGGGACAGGGCGATATTTCGGCCTTTGCGATCGATCAGAATACCGGCCGGCTGCAGACCATTACGAATGCGCAGATCAAGGGTCCGAATGGCGTCAACCTGCCGTACTTCAAGGTGGGCTCCAACCCGACGTGGATAACGGTGGGGGCGGGGGGCAGCTTTGTGTACGTAGCGGAGCAGGGGCCTGTGACGGGCGCCAACCCGCAGGATCCCAGCCAGGCGATCTTCGTCTACGGGTTGACGACAGCGAATGGCCAGTTGACCTTGACGCAGAATGCGCCCCTGCCGACCGGGGCGACGCGGCTGACCTTCATCAGCACGGGAAGCGCCAGCTACGTGTATGCACTCGACGCGGGCACTCCGGGAAGCAATGGGCTGATCCTTCCCTACACCACGGCGGCGAACGGCGGCTTGCAGTCGGTGACGGGCGGCGCGGTGGTGAACAACGCGCAGGGCGGTCAGGCGGTGAATCCGACCAACATCCTCACCGACGCCAGCAACAAGTTCGTCTATGTGGTGAACACCGGTCCGAACCTGGGCACCAACAGCCCGGCGAGCAGCATCACCGAATACCTGCTGCAGACCAACGGTCAGTTGACGCCGCAGACCATCGGCAACCAGATCTTCGGAACCGGGTCAGGACCACGATGCGTGCTCGAGGATCCGTCCAGCCAGTATCTTTACACGGCGAACTTCAACGACAGCAGCATCACCGGCAAGGTGATCGACCACAACGCAGGTTCACTGACGCCGGTCTCGGGAAAGCTTCCGGCAGCGCCGGGGAACCCGACGTGGTGCGTCGCCTCCGGAAACACGTTCTAGCAAACGGCAGAGAGGGCAGGAGGGCGCCGGTGAAACCGGTCCTCCTGCTTCCTAGCCGAAAGCCGCTCCAGCTTTTACAATGGTGCTGGATCCCCCATCACATTGATCCGCTGCAGATGCAGCCCTCGCACCGCGCAGGCATTGCGGATGAGGACGAAGGAAGCGAATGAAGTTTAAGGAACTCGGCCGGATTGCTCTGGCATCTGCGGCTTCTGTCGCGCTGGTATTAGGAATGGCAGCGTGCGGCCAAAGTAACACCATCGATTACGTATTTGTCACGTCTTCCAAGAACAACCCCGGGAACATCTACGTGTACCTGGCGGATGGCGAGTCGGGCGCGCTGACGCGACTCAACACCATCTTCAGCTCGGGCGGCCGGAATCCCGTGGCCGAGGTGGTCTCACCCAAGATTTACAACGGTCACAATGCTCTGTACGTGGTGAACCACGACGACAATACGATCGTCCAGTTCGCCATCGGCTCGGACGGCAAGCTATATCCGCAGACCACGGTCAATACGCCGGGCACCAATCCTAACGCGGTCGCGATCAACAGCGCGGGCACGTTCCTGTTCGTGACCGATGCCTTCCAGCCGGGCTTCACCTCCAGCAATCCCGGACCGGGTGCGGTGGTGGTGTACCCGATCAAGACCGACGGCAGCCTGGATACGCCGGTGGCCAATGGCACGCTGTCCTACTTCCCGACCTGCAACAATCCAGTGGCGCTGAATGTGCTCGGCGACGGCACGGCGCTGTATGTGGTGAACAACCCGGGCGGTCAGCCGCCGGCGCTGGGCGATACGGTGAACTCCTCGAACGCCAGCGGCAGCGCCAGCATCGTGTATCCGCCGGTGGGGCAGTGTTCCGGAGGCACCGGGCCGCAGGGCCAGATCACGACCTATCAGGTCGCTTCTTCGGGCGCACTGACGCCGGGCGTCCGTTCCCCCTACACCGTGGGCGCCGGACCTTCGGCCATTGCCAGCGATCCAACCAACCGCTTCGTCTACGTCACCGATTCATTGCAGAACGAGCTCTTCTACCTGGCGGTACAGCCGAATGGCGCCTTACTGCCGGGCGCGACACCGACGATCGCGAAGACGGACCAGTTTCCCGATGCGGTGGTGGTCGATCCGCGCGGCCAGTACGCCTTCGTAGCCAACTACAATGCCGGCAACGTCAGCGCGTATGCCATCAACCAGACGACGGGCATTCCCAGCCAGGTGGCGGGCGCCGCGACCTATGGCGTGAGCCCGGGACCGGCGTCCATCCTGGTCGATCCGGCGATTGCCCGCTACGTCTACACGGCCAACTTCATCGACAGCTCGGTCTCGGGACTATTTCTGGACCCGAATGCCGGCACGCTGACTCAGGTGCAGAACACGCCCTTCACCGGAGTGCCGCAGGCCACGGCGGTAGCGGCTATCCGCCACAACAACCACGCCATACAGAAGCTACCTCAGTACTAGGCAGTGTTCGCTGAATGCAGAAGAGGCCCGCTCATTGAGCGGGCCTCTTCTGTTTGCGCATAGGTTCTGCTTGTATAGGGGGAGAGGGTAGACCTCGCCCTCGCTTCCCGCCCCAGCACGCAACGACCATGTTTCGGGGACACCGGGTTCGCTCCGGATGGGGCACCCCAGACCCATTGTGGGTATCCAGTTACCAACCAGTACCCTCCCCCCTCCCATATGGTATGGAAGTCGCTTGGAATCAGGTAGATAGAGAGCGAAGTGGCGCTCCATATCTCATTCTAAAGGGGTTACGGGTAAAAATTAGAGAACAAAGGAGTTAGGTCAACATCAGCGAGTCAGCGGGGCAGCGAGTCAGCTAGTCAGCGGCGGTTTTTCTCAGTCCTATTTCAAGTGTAGATAGTTTTGGGAATCACTACGCCAAGTTTTCGGATAGAAAAGCCGCCGGCCTATTGTTGCGGCGCCGGCTGCTGCGGTTGCTGCTTGTCCTTGTTGCCGCCGCCGCCGAAGAGGCGGCCAAAGAAGCCTTTCTTCTTTGGCTTCTCCTGCGGGGGCGGCTGGGCGCCTGGAGTGTTGACGGCGATGTTCGGCGGAGTGGGCTGTCCCGGAGGCTGCACGACACGGGTGCCGGGAGCGGTCGGGATCTGCGGGTGGCCACTGCCGCCCAGACCGAAGATCTTCTGGAAGAAGTTGCGCTGATCGTCGGCGGCGTGGCTGCAGCTAGTTGTGGGCGCGGTACCGTCGAGGAAGGCGGCGTAGAAGCCGACCGGACAGGTGCTGTCGGTGACCAGGTCGGTCTGCTTGTCGATCTTGACGATGGTGACGCCGGACGGGGGCGAGAAGTCCTTGACGTCAGAGTATTGCGGCAGCAGGATGGCGCGTTTCATGAACGCGGCCCACATGGGCGCGGCCGCCTTCGCGCCTTCGAGTTTGACGTCGGAGTAGTCGTCATTACCCACCCACACGATGCAGATGAGGTTGGAGGTGTAGCCGGCGAACCAGGCATCATGGGAGGTGCCGGTCTTGCCGGCTGCGGGCGCGAGAAAGCCGTTGCGGCGCACGTCGTATCCGGTTCCGCTATTGATGACGTTCTGCATCATGCTGGTGGTGAGATAGGCGATGCGCGGATCGAGGATCGGCTTGCTGGTGGGAGTGTAGTCGCTGACCACATCGCCGTTCGCGCTGCGCACCGATGCCAGCATCCAGGGCGCGATCTTGACGCCGTTGTTGGCGAAGACGGTGTAAGCGCCGGCCATGTCGATGGGCGTCGCGTCGTACGCGCCCAAGGCAACGGCGGGAGTGCCCTGCGCGGACTTGATGCCGGCGTCGCGGGCGAGCGCGGCGACGTTGCTATAGCCCACCATCTGGGCGAGTTCCACGGTGGCGTTGTTGAGCGACCATTGCAGCGCGGTGCGCGCGGTGACCTGGCCGGTGCGGGTGCTGTGGAAGTTGCGCGGCGAGTAGCCGTCCTCAAAGATGGTCTCGTCGTTGTTGAGCTGGGTGAGCGCGGTGAAGACGCTGTTCTGCTTGCCCGGGTCGGGGGGCGGGGGTGGCAGCGACGCAGCCTGCTGTGCGGATTCATCTTGCCGGATGAATGCACCCTGCCGCGCGCTGACATCGGCCGGGACGGGTGCGGGAGGCGGCGTTACGAGTACCGTGCCGGCGAGCGAGGTGTTAAAAGCGGCGGCATAGACGAACGGCTTGAAGATGGAGCCGGTGGGCCGCTTGGCGGTGGCGTGGTTCAACTGCGAGAGACCATAGTTGCGCCCGCCGACCAGGGCGAGAATCTGCCCGGTATGGGGATTGAGCGCGATGAGCGCGACCTGGGGGCTGGGGATGGAGCCGGGGTCCTTGGACCGGGCGCGGCGTCTCTCCACCTGGGCATCGACGATCTTCATGCCCTCGGCGACCGCCTCGTTGGCGGCGTGCTGCAGCTCGGGATCGAGCGAGGTATAGATGCGCAGGCCCTGGCTGTTGTAGTCGGCGTCGGTGCCGAGGGTGCGGGTGAGCTGATCGCGAACCAGGTCGACGAAGTAGGGGGCCTCACCGCCGTCCACGGTACCGGGAGCGAGCTTCAGCGGCTCCTGCCTGGCGGCCGCGGCCTGCGCGGGCGTAATGGCGCCGGTGTCGGCCATGGCGTCGAGCACGATGTTGCGGCGGGCGATGGCGCGCTTGGCGTGGCGGTAGGGGTTGAGGTAGCTGGGGTGCTGGATCATGCCCGCGAGCAGTGCGCTTTCGGGCAGGTCGAGTTGGCGGACATCCTTACCGAAGTAGGCCCGGGCGGCCTCGCCGAAGCCGTTGATAGCGAAGGAGCCCTGCTGGCCGAGGTTGATCTGGTTGGCGTACATCTCGAAGATCTGCTGCTTGGTGAAGCGATGCTCGAGCTGGAAGGTGATGGCGATCTCGATCAGCTTGCGCTTGAACTTCTTCTCCGGCGTGAGAAAGAAGCCGCGGGCGAGCTGCATGGTGAGGGTGGAGCCGCCCTCGCGTTTGCGGCCGGCCAGCAGATCGTCGCGCAGCGCACCGACCAGGCGGATGTAATCGACGCCGCCGTGATCGAAAAAGCGGCGGTCCTCAATGGAGGTGACGGCGTGGACCAGGTTGGGCGGCAGTTCGGAGAAGGTGACCAGGCGGCGCTTGGTGCGGTTCGCGCCCTCCGAGAGGCCGGTGATGAGCTGCGGCTCCAGGTCATAGGCGCCAAGTTCCTGACCGGTGTCGCCGGCGATGGAACTGATGCGGCCGTTCTTGAACGACACCGTCGCGCCCTCTTCGGAGTGGTAGGACTGCGGCCCGGGACGGATGGAGATGGTGTCCCCAGTGAGCTTGAAGGTGCCCAGCGGAGAGGCATTGCGGCCGCCGCCTTCACTGTACCCGGCGCTGCGTAGCTGCTGGGCCACGGAGGCAGCGGCGAGCTTCTGCGTGGTGCGCAGCTCCTGGGGCGCGGCGTAGATGCGCGCGGTCTGGACGAAGAGCGGCTTGGCCAGGCGCTCGTCCACCACGCGGGTGTACTTGTGGTTGTAGTAGCTGAAGGTGATGCCAACCACCAGCAGGACCAGGCAAAGACAGATGCCGAGGACCGCGAGCAGCTTCTCGAGCACGTCCTTGGGTATGTGAGTGCCGGGTATCCGATTGCCGAGGAACTTGCCGGCGGAGGGCCGCGCGAATTTTACTTTCACTGCCACGGTAGAGACCGATCTCTCAGCGGATACAGGCCGCGGAGTTTCACAAAATGTTCAACCCCGAAGGGGCTTTGAAGCTATTCCGGCTGGGGCCTGCGGCCTCCCACCCTTCGCGATACGGCGGCTCAGGATGGGGCACCCGGCGCGAGCTGCTTGCGTATGCCCAGCATTTGTGTCCGCATCCGTATCTGCTTAGACGCAGCGCGGGACCGCTTGCTATGCCGGGCGGAGCCATATTCAGGATGCGGGCACCTGCTCGCGCAACAGCGCCGTGAGCTGGGCGGCGACCTCGGGGATGGCGACCTCCCGGACCGCGGAACGGTCTGCCGCGTCCTTGCGGGTGACCAGTTCGACGGCGCCGGAGGCGACCTTCTTGCCGACATTGATGCGATAGGGGACGCCGATCAGATCAGCATCCTTGAACTTGACCCCGGCGCGTTCGTCGCGGTCGTCGAGCAGGACGTCGAATCCGGCGCGTTCGAGATCGGCGGCGATGGCTTCGCCGGCCTGGAGGAGCGCGGGGTCAGCCGTATTGGTAACCGTCACGATTACGTCGAAGGGAGCGATGGCGGAGGGCAGCCAGAAGCCGTTCTCGTCATAGCTCTGCTCGATGGCGGAGGTGAGGATGCGCTCGATGCCGATGCCGTAGGAGCCCATGATGGGGGTGACCTCCTTGCCCTGCGCATCGAGCACGCGCGCGCCCATGGATTCGGAATAGCGATTGCCCAGCTTGAAGATATGGCCGATCTCGACCGCTTTAGCGACGCGCAGGGGAGAGCCGCAGTTGGGGCAGCCTTCGCCCTCGCCGGCGTTGCGGAAGTCCGCGATGCCGCCGGGAGTGAAGTCGCGGCCGGGGCTTACGTTGCGCAGATGATATTCGGAGCGGTTGGCGCCGGCGATGAAGTTACCGCGGCCTTCGAGCGCGGCGTCCAGCAGGATGAGCGGCGTTTGCCCGCGCCATTGCGAGGGCAGGTTGACCGGGCCGAGGTAGCCGGGCTCGGAGCCGAAGAACTCCTGGATCTCGTCAACCTGCGCTGGGCGGACGTCGCCTGCGCCGGTGTGCTGCTTGATCAGCCTGTGCAGCTTGGCCTCGTTGACGGAGTGATCGCCGCGGAGGAAGGCGGCGACCATGAAGTCGCGGCGGGGCTTGGCGGCTTTGGCTCCGGCGGCGGAGCCGGGGTCCGGTGTGCCGTCCTGGGCCACGTAAACCATGGTCTTGATCTGATGGTGCGGCTCAGTGCTTAGGAATGCGCCGACCTCTTCGATGGTGCGGTGGCCGGGGGTGTGGACGAGTTCGGGGCTGCCGTTGCCGGAGGCAGCCAGGTCCTCCACCGGCGCGACCTGCGAGGTGGCCTTTTCGACGTTGGCGGCGTAGCCGCAGTGGGCGCAACTGGCGATCAGGTCCTCGCCGGCGTCGGAATAGACCATGAACTCCTGCGATTGCGAGCCGCCCATGGCGCCGGAATCGGCCTCGACGGAGACGAATTGCAGGCCGCAGCGGGTGAAGATGGCGCGATAGGCGGCGTCGTGTTTGCGATAGCTCTCGTCCAGGCCGGCGGCGTCGTTGTCGAAGGAGTAGCTGTCCTTCATGGTGAACTGGCGCACGCGCAGCAGGCCCGACTTGGGGCGCGGCTCGTCGCGGAACTTGGTCTGGATCTGATACCAGATCTGCGGAAGCTGCTTGTAGGAGTGCAGCTCGCGGCGGGCGATATCGGTCATGACCTCTTCATGGGTCATGCCCAGGCAGAGGTCGGCGCCCTTGCGATCCTGGAGGCGGAACATGTTCTCGCCCATGGTGGTCCAGCGGCCGGATTCCTCCCACAGTTCGCGCGGATGGAGCGCGGGCAAATAGAACTCCTGGCCGATGCGATCCATCTCTTCGCGGACGATACGCATGATCTTGTTGAGCGAGCGCTGGCCGAGAAACAGGTAAGAATAGAGGCCAGCGCCGAGCTGGCGCATATAGCCGGCGCGCAGCAGGAATTTGTGGCTGGCGACCTCAGCGTCAGAGGGAGCTTCACGGAGTGTGGGAACGAAGAGCGTGGACCAACGATGCATGCGGATGGGTGGGGTTGTCCTAAGTAGAGCTACGTAATGATTTTACCTGCAGGGCGCGAGGGCCGGGAAAAGGCGCGGCTGGCAACACGGATCTTCTTGAGAAGATTGCCAAGAGCCGGTCTGCGCTTTCGCGCAGAGGCCCACCCTTTGCGCTCCAAATTCCTGGGCCCGTATACAGTCATGCAGCGCAAAGAATGGGGCACCCATTATGTGCGTTCCGTCGCTGGACGGCGATCATCATGTGAGTCCCGAGATGCGGCAATTCAAGGCATAATGCATTTTGCCGGCATCTCATCTGGAGCTTGAGACTGGCGGAGGCCGTGGGGATGCTGGGTGGTCGGATAGGAAGTGTGCTTCGAGGAGTGGTGCTGGCCGGCTCGGTGCTTCCGCTGCTGGGATTGGCGGGGTGCGGCGCCAACAGCAATCCGGACTTTACGCTGGCGGTCGCGCAATCGAGCGTGACGCTGAACCCGGGGGGCACCGCGATGGTGAATTTCACGGTAGGAGCGGTGAAGGGATCGCATGGGAGCATCACGCTCTCGCTCAATGGCATGCCCACTGGGGTCGGGGTGGCGCCGGCGACGGCCACGGTGGGGATTGGCTCGCCGCAGCAGTTCATCTTGACGGCGGCCAACAGCGCGCCAGTGACCACGGCGCCGGTGACGATCACGGCGACCGGGCTCTCGGGTTTGATTTCGAGCTCCGGGCTGGTGACGCACACGGCCACCTTTGCGCTGACCATCGCCGCGCCCCCGCCGGCCGCTCCCTAGGGCAGCGAGTAAGCGCTCGCGTAGTTCCAGAAATCCTGGTTGACCTGGGCGCTGACCGCGCCATAGTCGTGGCCCAGGTTAGGAAACTCGACATAGTGAACGGGAAAGCCGTGGGCCAGGAGCAGCCCTGCTGCCGCTCCTGTTGTTGAGGGTCGCCCTCGAATTCAGAGGTTTCGATTGAAGAGCGCGTACCCGTTCGATAGGCTGATGCTGGTGTCCAACATGCGCAAGCCGCGACTGTCCCTGCTGCTCCTCCTGCCCCTCACTGCTGTTTATGCACTGAGCGCCGCCCAAACAGCACAATCCCAAACAGCGCAATCACTGCCGGCCAACGGGGATTCTGCTGCCAACCCGTCCCGGGACGCAGCCGAGCATTTGGGGAAGGTGGACTTTCCCGTCTCCTGCTCGCCGGACAGCCAGGCTGCGTTCAATCGTGGCGTCGCGCTGCTCCACTCGTTCTGGTACGAGGAGGCGGAGAAGCAGTTTGAGGCCATCGTTCAGCAGGACCCGCACTGCGCGATGGCGCACTGGGGCGTGGTGATGAGCAGCTTCCATCAGATATGGGACCGCCCCGACCCCGGCGATCTGAGCGCCGGGTGGGCGCAACTGCAGAAGGCGCAGGCGATCGCCACACAGAAACCGGCGGCCAGCGAACGCAAGCGCCAGTACATCGCGGCGCTGAGCGACTTCTACCGGCCGGGCAAGGCGGATTACGAGGTTCGGATCAAGGCCTACTCCACCGCCATGGCCGCGCTGCACGCGCGCTACCCGCAGGATGTGGATGCGGCGGCGTTCTATGGGCTCTCCCTACTCGCGGCCACCCCGCCGGGCGATCTCAGTCTGACCAACAATCGGGCCGCGCTCTCTCTTCTTGAGCCGTACTTCGCCCAATATCCTGACCACCCGGGCGTGGCGCATTACATTATCCACGCCTGTGATCACCCGACCCTGGCGCGTCAGGGGCTGCCTGCAGCCGAACGGTATGAGACCATGGCGGCCAGCGTTCCGCACGGCGTCCATATGCCCGGGCACATCTACGCGCGACTAGGCATGTGGCAGCCGGATATTCGCGCCAATCGCGCTTCTGTCGCCGATTCGCAACAGGCCGAACGCCACCACCAGGGAGGCGTCTACGACCAGCTTCACGCGGACGATTTTCTGCTCTACGCGTACGTGCAGAGCGGGGACGATGCCTCCGCCCGGGCGCTGGTGGCGGGCAACCGAGCGCTGATCGATCACCTGAGTTCGATGGCCGCCATGCACGGCGGGGGCATGGCGGGCATGCTGCCCCTTTACCGGGTGGAGTTTCCCACCGTGTATGCGTTGGAGATGCGCGACTGGCCCGCGGCCCTGGCGCTGAAGGCGCCGCCGCAGACACCCGCCTTCGCCCAGTTGCTTACCTACTGGGCCAACGGCATCGCCGCCGGGCATCTGCGGCAAGCGGAACAGGCGCGCGCCAGCCTCGCTGGTTTCGAGCGTCTGCTCACCGAGATCCGTAAGTCGCCGGATGCCTACCTCGCGGACGCTCCCTCTACAAGCATCGCTGAAGCGGAGATGCAGGCGTGGGCCATGTTTGCCGAGGGCAAGCACGAGGATGCCCTGAGCAAAATGCGCAGTGCCGCCGAGCAGCAGGATCACGTGGGCCAGGGCGAGGTGGATATTCCCGCGCGCGAGATGCTGGCCGACATGCTGCTGGAGATGCACCAGCCGCAGCAGGCTTTAACGGAGTATGAGGCGGCCCTGGCGCTCAGTCCGGGACGCTTCAACGGGCTATACCACGCCGGCATGGCGGCGGAGGCTGCGGGGAAGCCGGCACAGGCCGGCCGCTACTATGCGGAGTTGCTTAAGAATACTGACGATGGCGCGCACTCGGCGCGGCCGGAGTTGGTGCACGCGAGGGCGTTCGTTGCGAGCGAGCGGGGCGCGAAGCAGGCTGAATAGGCTCCAGACTGTAATCCTGCCTTTCCTAGAACCCACTCTTCGCTACGCTTAGACTAAGAGCGCGTTCCAATCATCTCGAATGTCACAGCAAGCCCAGTACGGCGGCAAAACCATCGCAAACGTGGCCGACATCAGGCTGGTCGCTGAGGTTTTGCGCAAAGACCGTAAAGCCACGGCCGAATTTGTCGAGCGTTTCGCGGACTGCGTCTACTCGTATGTGCGCGGCCGCATTATGCCTCGCGCCGGAGAGGTGGAAGACCTGGTCCAGGAGGTATTTCTAGCCGCCTGGCATGATCTGGAAAAGTTCCGGGGAGAAGCGGACCTGCAGCATTGGCTGCTGGGAATTGCGCGGCACAAAATCGAGGACTATTATCGCAGACGCCTGCGCCAACCAGAGGCGCCGGATTGGGCTGAGGATGCCCTTGTGGAAGCCGATTTTGTTCCCCGATACGACGAACAACTAGACCGCGCAGTGATCCAGAAAAAGATACATCGCATTCTGGCGAAACTTCCCGTGCTGTATGGCTTGGTCCTGCTCTGGCGATATACGGAGCAGCGTAGCGCACAGGAGATGGCGCAACTTACGGGCAAGTCCGGCAAGGCGATCGAGCGAATGCTTGCCCGGGCACGCAATCAATTCAGGAAGGAGTGGAACAATGACTGCTTATAGCTGGGATGAGCAGATGTCCTGGATATTCCGCGACGGGTCTTACGGGGCAGCGCCGGAGGGGCCTGCGCCTTCCCGATTGAAGTCGCGAATTTATTCCGCGCTCATTGGCGCACAGCAGGAAACGGGTGCTCTGCAAACTCTTACCGAGACTGAAGCGGCTGGACGTGGTCTGTGCATTTTCGAGAAGTTGGTACAGATCGTCCCTGTGGGCGAGAAAGCAAAGGCGCCTTTTTTTTGCTGGACTTGCCATGCGCGGCTCCTGGCCGAGCACCTGGAGAGATCTCCGGTCCATTGGGCCAATTGCCCCTATTCGTCTTTCTGAAGAGATGGAGCGGAACGCAACTGCCGGGGAGATTCCGGAAAACCTGAGGGGGATTTTCCAGGAACAAGCGACTAAGTAAGGCAGAGGACGAACCGATGAAGATGAACTGGAGACGTACCGTCACGCTCGCTGTGCTCATGATGGGCGCTATTTCAATCAGCCAGGCGCAATCGAACGACTGGGAAGGGTATGGAAACCGGCGTGGATTTGTGTATACGATGACCAACGCGAAGGACAATAC
>JBPCNO010000094.1:0-12393 GCA_051001135.1 Acidobacteriaceae bacterium | reverse complement strand
GCGCCATCTTCATCGTTCTGACCACTGCGGCAGGGGTGGCTCTTCGGCTCGTGAACAGCATTGTCTTCAGCCATCTGTTCATGCCGGAGCTGTTCGGGCTGGTGGCGCTGGTCACCACCATCATGATCGGCATCAACCTCTTCTCGCATATCGGTTTGCAGGAGAGCGTCATCCAGAATCCGCGGGGGGATGACCCGGCATTTCTCAACACCGCGTGGACGCTGCAACTGGTTCGCTCGTTCGGCATGCTGCTGGCGGCGGTGGCGATCGCCTGGCCGGCCGCTCGCTTCTATCACGACTCCCGCCTGGCGCCGCTGCTGATCGTGCTCGGCTTCACCTGTGTGATCGCGGCGTGCTCGTCTTCCAGCCTGCTCAGCATGGCGCGGCACATTCAGGTGCGCGAACTCACGTTGCTGGAGCTATTCGCTCAGTTCGTGGCCTTCGTCGCAACCGTGACATGGGCCTTCTTCAGTCCGACGCTGTGGGCATTGATGGGCGGACGCATCATCTCGGACGTCGCTCGTTGCTTCGTCAGTTACCGCATGATGCGTGGAGTGCGCCCGCGGTTGATGTGGGACAGGAGCGCCGTCCGCGAGATCGTCAAGTTCGGCAAGTGGATTCTGGTCGGGACGGCGTTGACCTTCCTCGCCTCGCAGTCGGACCGCCTCATCCTGGGCAAGCTGGTCACGCTGAAGGTGCTGGCGCTCTATGGAATCGCTTACTCGTTATCGGATCTGCCCCGGCAGATCATCCTGCAGTTCTGTTCCAAGGTGGGCTTCCCATTCATTGCGAAGTTCATGGAGAGCCCGCGGCCGGAGTTTCGCAGACTGCTGCTCAAATACCGCGCGCCGGTTCTCTTGATGGGCGCAGTTCTGCTCTCGCTTACCATTTGCACCGGAGACCTGTTCATCGCGCGTGTCTATGACAGCCGCTATCACGGCGCGGGATGGATGATCGGCATCCTGGGGCTGGGGCTGTGGCACACCTTGCTCTACAGCACCATCAGCCCGGCGATCTTTGCCCTGCAGAAATCGCACTACAACGCCCTTGCCCAATTCGCGTACTGTGTCACTCTCTTCGTCGCTCTGCCGCTGGGATATCACTCGTACGGCATGCTGGGCGCAGTCATCGCCGTAGCCGTCAGCGACGTGCCGATGTATGTGTGCTTCCTCTTTAGCGCGATGCGGGAGGGGATCAGCCCGCTGGGGCAGGACCTGCTCATGACACTCGCCTTCATCGCCATTCTTGCGGGTGCGCTGGCGCTGCGCCATCTGCTGGGGTTCGGCCTGCCGTTCCCGTCCGCGGCAGCTTTGGCGGCCTCTGCGAGGTGACGCCTTGCGTGGAGACGGTCTCCGGGACAGGATCGGGTTAAGCCTACCGGAACCACCGAATACCCCTCCCCCTCCCCTATGAATCCGCTAAATTCCTCTTTCCAGGAGGTTTATGCGAGGATGGCACCGTAAATTCCTCTTATGATTGGACTTAGAGGCAAATTCCTGGAAACAAAGGACATACGACTCAGCCAAACGCTTCCAGGCATTTTGAAAATCAAGGTGGAAATAGCCTCTATTCCCAGTCTATCGAGATTCGCGTAATGGTACGCCAGGCAGGGCATGACGATAGTCACGTGCATGCGACGGTTGCTAATTTGCTGCAGGGAAGCAACGCCGATCCTTCGCTCCGCACTGCGCTCAAGATGACAGTGTGCGCTGGAGGAAGTCTGTAAAAACCCGCCCTGGCTTCGCTAGACGGGGCACCCGGCAGGTGTTTGGTTTAAGAGGGGAAGATGCGCTTTCCGTGCCGGTGCAGGAGACCAATCGCTGTGGGCATGACCAAGAGCAAAACGAAAACCAAGGCAAGTAGGACGCTGTGCATCGAAGACGCCTCCGTGTTACATGCTCATCGCGCACTCTATACATCGCGGCGCGTAAAAGCAACAACTTCGGATACAGTAGCACCCGGATTCGTACCTTACGCCATGCAAGTCAAGGAAAAATGGGTACGCGGGTAACGTGAAGACGGGGTTTATTTTGACGATCGAATAGCTCTTTGTTCCAGCCGAGATCCCCCGAGTCGTTAGCCGGATGCGGTGTCGTGGTCTCCCACCCTTCGCGAAAAGGCCGCTCAGGATGGGGCACCCGGCTTGGCTTCGCCCGCCGCTTTCCCCTGTCCAGTCGCGGCAGATTCGAGGGTCGCGGCGGCCCTGGACAGCGCGGCGGTCACGGAATTGAGTTGCTCTTCCGCCCGCTGCCGGTCTTTGGCATCGAGCGCCTCGTTGACGCCCGGAATCACAACCGCCGCGTAGCCGGTGTATTCGCCCGGCGCATAGATGGAGTGCTTGAACCACGGCCGATCGGGCAGTCCATTGGCCAGAAGCAGGTCTCCCTCAATCTGTCGCAGTCCATGGTTCAATTGTTTAAAATCGCCGGTTGCGGCCTGCTGCCGCGCATGGGCGCTCTTGCCGGCATTGGTGAACCGCTGGGCGGCTGCCAATGCTGGAGCAAAGTCGAGCTCCACGCCAGCCTTCGCGGCCTTCTTCTGCGCTGCTTCCAGGTAGCTGCGGATCTCTTCTCCGTAGGTGGTGTAGTCGTAGGGAAGCACGTCGGTATCCGCCATGTGCAGGACCTCCAGTCCGAAGACTCTGGCCTGCTGCTGTTCGTAGACGAAGGTCGGATCGGCGAACTTGGTGAACCAGGCGTAGTTATCGAAGACCGAGTGGTAAACGCCGTAATGGCCGCCCGACCCGATGTCAGTGGAGGGCACGCCGAGGTGCTGGATAAACGGGGTGTAATCGGAACCAGATCCCAGGTCGCCCACCCGCGGAGTGTTGGCTACATCCGAATTCACTGCGGCCTTGTGCCCCGGGCCGCTATCCTTTTCGTCGCCTTTTTCGTCCTCCACCTTCCACGCCTGAAAGACGGAACCGCCGCTGGGGCTGGGCACCTCCATGGTGACCTCGCGCACGAACTGCTTCAGAGACGGGACCGCGGAGGCGTCGAAGTTGGGGCCTGCTACGCCCACATCGGTATTGAAGTAGGCGACCGCATGCGCCAGTTGCTGGGCATGATCTTCAGCCCATTCGGTCGATCCAATCAGGCCTTCTTCTTCCGCATCCCAACTGCAAAAGTAGATGGTGCGTTTCGGCTTCCACCCTTGCTTCAGCAGTGTGCCCACCCCGTGCACCGCTTCGAGCATCGCCGCGGTGCCGCTGTTCGGATCCACGGCGCCGTACACCCAGGCATCGCGATGGTTTCCCGCGACCACCCAGTTGTCCGGATCCTCCGTGCCTGGGATCTTTCCGATCACGTCCCAGATGGTGCGTTCGGCGTAATCCATCTTGAGCGCAAGGTGAACGCGCACATCGCCCACACCCCCGAAGTGATACGCGAAGGGCAGCGCTCCCTGCCACGCATGGGGCACCGCCGCTCCGCCCAGATGCTCGAGGATTGGTTGCGCGTCGGCGTAGGAGAGCGGCATGGAGGGGATCGATGGCAACGCCGTGATCTTGGGTATGGGCACGCGCTGGCTGTCCGGCAACTCGGGAGTGGAGGCGATGCCGGGTGTAGTTGCGTCGCCCGGATACTTGAACATGTACTGCACCGAGCCGCGCTGCACGCCAGTTGCGGGGCGGTAAGGACCCTTGGGATAGATGTCACCGCGGAAGTAGCCATCATCCGCGGGATCGGAATAGATGAGCACGCCGGCCGCGCCCTTTTGCTGCGCGATATAGACCTTCACGCCGCGGAAGTTTCCGCCGTAGCGCGCCAGAATGATCTTGCCGCGAAGATCCACATGCGCGTCTTCGAGAGCCTTGAAGTCCTCGGGACGTCCATAATTGGCGTATACCACGTCTCCGGACACATCTCCGGAGGGAGACGATCCGTTGAATGCGGGCAGAACGCGCGGATCGTCCTGGAAGGGATCACCATCCACGTGTTCTCTGGATGGCCCGGTCATCAGGACTTTGCCCTGTGCGTCGGTGGCCTCGACGTGCACAGCCTTGGGCAGATTCATCCACGCCTTATAGGGCACGATGGCCGTGTCGAGTCCCGCGGCCTTGAACTTCTCCGCCACGTAGACGGCAGTGTCATGGTCTTCCTTGGAGGCGGCGACGTGCGGCGCAGCGGTCAGCGTCTTCAACTCCTCACCGGCAAGTTTGGCGTCCGGAACGGCGAGAAAGCTGCGATCGAGCTCGGCTTGTTTAGAGAAGTCGCGAAAACCGAAGAGGGTCTGAGGGATCGCGGGGGCCTGGGCTGAAACCGGGACTGTGACAGATGCGAGTACGACGGAAGCCAGAGTGAAGCGGAGCGATGACGCCAATGGGTTCTCCTGAAGCAGGAATGAACTACGCAGAGAGGCCTTCAGCTTACACCAGGGCAGGAGCGCGGGGCTCGCCGCTGAGAGTGGCCTACGCGACTGGTTGTGTGCAGTGCGAGCAGCGCCGCGCCGCGATCGGGATTTCGCTCAGACATTCGGGGCAGGTCTTGAGCGTCGAGGGCGTTTCCGTCTGGCCGCGCCGCTTGACCCGTGCCAGCAACGTGTTAATGGGCAGCACTACCAGGAAATAGACGGCGGCGGCGATCAGCAGGAAGGAGATAACCGCGTTGAGGAAATCGCCGTACTTGATGACGCCGCCGTTCAGATGAAACACCAGATAGGAGAAATCCGGCTTCTTTACGGTGGCGGCTATCAGCGGGTTGATGATATCCGCTACGAGCGCATTGATGATGGCGGTAAATGCGACGCCGATGACGACGGCAACAGCGAGATCCACTACATTGCCACGCAGGATAAAATCGCGAAATCCCTTGAGCATGCTTCCCCCCAGCATCGTTGTAGTATCTCCGGGTAGTATCTCCGGCACGGTAAGACTAGCCCAACGGTGGCATTACGCAAGTGAAATCGCCTGCCCAGTGTCTGGCCATTCCAGCAGGATCGCCATTCTGTGGCAGTGAACTGGAGCGGTGCAGTATGCTGCATGGTGATCGTCGAAAGCAAAAGCCATGCGCGCGATTTCGTGTTGCCCCGGATCCTGATGCAGCCGGGCTGGCAGAACTCCGGCCCGCAGCATTGGCAGACGCTGTGGGAGCGAAGGCTTGGTTCCGCGGCGAGTCGAGTGGAGCAGCGCGACTGGTTTCATCCGGACAAAGAGGAATGGCTGGCGGCGCTCAAAGCCTATGTGGTGGCGGAGGAGCGGCCTGCGGTGATCCTTGCGCATAGCATGGGCTGCATCGCGACGGCGATGTTGTTGGCGAACGGCGGAATGGAGAAGAGCAGGATTGCCGCGGCGGTTCTGGTAGCGCCGGCGGACACCGAGCGTCCCGGCGAGGAGGCCGCGTTGTCCAACTTCGCGCCGATACCGAACTGCGCCCTCGGTGTTCCAACCCTGGTGATCGCGAGCAGCGACGATCCGTACTGCCCTGTGGAACGGGCGCGGGCCTTCGTGGATGCATGGCAGGCCGATCTGCACATTCTTGCCAACGCGGGGCACATCAACGCGGAATCCGGCTTCGGTCCGTGGCCGGATGGATGGCAACTGGTGGAGGCGTGGATCCGCCAGCATGTGGACGCGCCAGCATATAGTACGAGAGCAGGACGAGGAGTGGGCGATTGAATAAAGTGGTGACATCGGCGGATGAAGCGGTCAGCGATATCCAAGATGGCGCCACGGTCATGCTGGGCGGCTTCGGCCTGTGCGGCATCCCTGAGACGCTGATCGCCGCGCTGGTGCGCAAGGGAGTGCGCGGGCTGCACACCATCAGCAACAACATGGGCGTCGATGGATTCGGCATGGGATTGATGCTGGAGGCGGGGATGATCGACTCGCATATGGGCAGCTACGTGGGTGAGAACAAGTTGCTGGAAGAAAAGGTGATCAAGGGTGAGCTGAACCTGACGCTGGTGCCGCAGGGGACGCTGGCGGAGCGCATCCGCGCCGGGGGTGCGGGCATACCGGCCTTCTTCACGCCGACAGGGCTGGGCACGCTGGTGGCGGAGGGCAAGGAGTCGCGTGAGTTCGGGGGCAAGATGTACGTGATGGAGCACGGCCTCCAGGCCGACTTCGCATTGATCAAGGCGTGGAAGGGAGATCGCACTGGCAATCTTATCTATCGCAAGACGGCGCGCAACTTCAATCCCATGATGGCTACGGCCGGCAGGATCACCATCACCGAGGTGGAGGAGCTGGTGGAGCCGGGTGCGCTCGATCCGGACTGCATCGTGACGCCGGGCATTTATGTGCAACGCATTCTGGAGTGCAGGAATCCGGAGAAGCGGATTGAGCGGCGCACCGTCCGGAAGGCGTGAACAGCGGTCACATCAGCCATTCTCCATAAGGGTAGAGAAAGAGGAAGAGGATCATTGAAAGCGCCATGATGTCCATGTAGATGAGGACCATGACGGCGCCATGATAGAAGCTCCACTGCAACCGCAGGCAGCGGAATGTATCCCACGTGCCGATCAGGCACAGCAGGGTAGGAGCCAGCAGCTTGAGCGAAGGCGGATCGTCCGGCCACTTGGCTATCAACAGTGCCGCGATCAGGCTGCCGACGACCAACACGGTGGCGCGGAGCAGTGATCGCTCGCGAATATGGAAGACTGCATGCAGCATGACTGAAGAGCCCAGACCGATGCTCCGGGTGCCATGGCCGGCTCGGAGATCTTTCTTGAAACACCGCTTTCGCGATACCAGGCTGCGGCGCTCACATACGTTGCCGATCCCTACCCACAGGAGAAAGGGTCTATGACTACTGTACCGAATCCGAGACCGGACCGAGCGAACGCGGGCGAAGGCGCGGGGGAAAAAATGAGGCGTGAGGTCGAAAAACGGGAGCGCATCGTCAAGCGCGCCGCAGAGGAGTTGCGCGATGGCTTCTACGTGAACCTGGGCATCGGCATGCCGACGCTGGTGGCTAACCATGTGCCGCCGGGCATTGAGGTGGTGCTGCAGTCGGAGAACGGAATGCTGGGCGTGGGACCCTACCCTTTGGCGGGGACGGAGGATCCCGACCTGATCAACGCTGGCAAAGAGACGGTGTCGGAGATTCCCGGCACCTCGTATTTTTCCAGCGCGGATTCGTTTGCCATGATCCGCGGCGGCCACGTCGATCTCAGCATTCTCGGGGCGATGGAGGTGGATGAACGCGGCAACCTGGCGAACTGGATGATCCCCGGCAAGATGGTGAAAGGCATGGGCGGCGCGATGGATCTGGTGGCGAGCGCACGCCGGGTGATTGTCGCGATGGAGCACACCACCAAGGACGGAAAGCCCAAGATCCTGAAGCAGTGCACGCTGCCGCTCACCGGAGTGGGCGTGGTGGATACCATCGCCACGGAGCTGGCGTGGATCCGCGTGACGCCGGCGGGGCTGGTGCTGGAGGAGATCGCGCCGGGGGTCACGGTGGAAGAGGTGCAGCGTGCGACGGAAGCGCCTCTGATTGTCAGTCCGGCGTTGAAGACGATGAGCGCGGGGTAGCGGTGGTTTGCTGCTCGTGAAAGGCAAACGCAGATCCTTCGACTGCTACGGTCCCTGATGAATCAGGGACCGGCTTCGCTCAGGATGACAGGGCGGCGGGAGTGGCGACTGTTCGCTCAGGATGCAAGGTACTGGCGGGGAGCGGCTGCTTGCTCAGGGAATGACAATGCATGGCCGTCATCCCGAGCGTAGTCGAGTGATCTGTTTTCCGCTCTTGTATTCTCTAGACTGCCGCGTTCGCGTTCTCTTCCTGCATTGCCATCGACTCTGGATACGGTGCGCGGAGCACGCCGCGCTCTGTAATGATGGCAGTTACGTACTTCGCGGGCGTCACGTCGAAGGCCGGGTTCCAGATGCCGACATGATGCGGTGTAAGCTGCTTGCCGGCGTGATGGGTGACCTCGACGGGAGAACGCTGTTCGATTGGAATCGCATCGCCATCCGGCGTTGCGAGATCGATGGTGGACCAGGGCGCCGCGACGTAGAAGGGAATGCCGTGCTCCTTCGCCAGCACCGCTACGCCATAGGTGCCGATCTTGTTGGCGACATCTCCGTTGGCAGCGATGCGGTCGGCGCCGACAACGATCGCCTGCAGTTTGCCGGCGCGCATCAGGCTGGCGGCCATGTTGTCGCAGATGACCGTGGTGGGGATGCCATCGTGCATCAGTTCCCAGGCGGTCAGCCGCGCACCCTGGAGGAAGGGGCGAGTCTCGTCCGCGTAGACCTGCAACTTCTGTCCGTTCTCGACGGCGGCCCGGATCACTCCTAGCGCGGTTCCGTAGCCGCAGGTGGCCAGCGCGCCCGCGTTGCAGTGGGTCAGCACTCCGCCGTCCTGCGGTAGCAGGGACGCGCCAAATTTGCCCAAAGCCCGGCAGGCGGCGATGTCTTCGTCATACATGCTCCGCGCCTCCGCGACCATGGCGCTGCGGAGAGTGTCCGGCGACGCGCCTGGCTGCGCGGCCAGTCCGTAATACCGGCGGCGCATGCGCTCGATGGCCCAGAAGAGGTTGACCGCAGTCGGCCGCGTCGCTGCCAGGGTCTTTGCGATGGTTTCCAGATCGGCAGAGAGCGACGGCACATCCCGGGCGGCGCTCGACTTCAGACCCAGCGCAATGCCCATGGCGGCGCTGACCCCAATGGCCGGCGCTCCGCGCACCACCATGGTGGTAATTACGTCAGCGACCTCCCGGTAGGTCTTCGCGAGGACGTAGGTCTCCTCCAGGGGCAGGCGGGTCTGATCGAGGAAGCGCACGCCGTCCTCGGTCCATTCAAGGGTAGGAATCATGGCCTCCTCAGTTTACCGGACTCGCCGCAGTGAAGGGTCATTTGGATCGACGATCGTATGGGCCTGCCGCTTATGGTGGAGAGCCATGCGTGAGCCGTTGCAGGTCCTCCTGCGTGTCGATATCGATGACGCCGGCAGGGAAATCGACGGCCGCGACCTCGCCCTCGCGCTCGCGGATGAGGTGAGCCGCGCCGCGCTGCCCGCTGAGAGCCTGCAGCGGCGCGAACACGGTTCGGTCAAAGAGCGCCGGCACTCCCAGGACTTGGGCATAGCGCGAGGCCGCGATGGCTTTGCCGCTGTCCCGCCAAGTATGCACGAGCGCGCGAAGATGCGCTGGCGTGCAATACGGCTGGTCGCAGACCATGACCAGCACCGCGTCCAGTTGGGCCGGCCCATCTTGCGTCTGCAGATACGTCAATCCGGCGATCAGGCTGCCGGACATCCCCGTTGCCGTTTCGTCGTTCACCACCAGCGCGAATGGCAGTCCTGCCCGTTCCTGCCGATGCCGGTCCGCGCGCGGGCCGAGCACCGCAACCGCGGAGTCGATGGGCGCCTCCGCCAGCGTCTCCGCCGCGCAGCGCAGGAGCGTCTTGCCTTGAAACACCGCAAGCTGTTTGTCCCCGCCAAAACGAGTGGACATGCCTGCCGCTAACAGCACCCCGCCGACCATGCATCTCCCCCGCGCTACTCCGAATCGTACCTACGAATCCGCAATATTTTTCGATCCATTCGAGCAGGAGTGCATTTGTCAGCCAACGCCATCTCGCCTGGTCTAAAGGATCGAGATTCTTTCACCAACAGTTGCTTCAGAGGTTTGCTATGAGCGTAGAAGACGAGAAGCCGCGGCCGCGTGCCTCGCATGACGATCCGTTGCGTACCGGCACTCCTCAAGCCGCCGGCGAAACGCAGGTCACGGCTGCAGGCTGGGATGTGACCCGGCGCACTTTTGTGAAGTCGGCGTCCGCACTCTCGATAGGTGTGACGGTGGGGCTCCCGGCGTTGGCCCGTGCGGAGGATAAGCACGTCATCGCCGGCAGCGAGCGACAGACCATGTCAGCCAAGCTGAACGTCAACGGAAGAGACCATGTGCTCGACCTGGATACGCGCACTACGCTGCTGGATGCGCTGCGGGACAACCTTGCCATGACGGGCACCAAGAAGGGCTGCGACCATGGCCAGTGCGGCGCATGCACGGTGCTGGTGAACGGGCGGCGCGTGAACAGTTGCCTGACGCTGGCGCTGAGCGTGCAGGGTGACCAGATCACCACCATCGAGGGCCTGGCCGAGGGAGACGAACTGCATCCGGTGCAACAGGCGTTCCTGGAACACGATGGCTACCAGTGCGGATATTGCACGTCCGGCCAGATCTGCTCCGCGGTGGCGCTGCTGGACGAGGCGCGACACGGGCATCCGAGCATTCGCACGGCGGACCTGGCGAAGAGCGGGCCCATCGATCTGACCAACGATGAGATTCGCGAGCGCATGAGCGGTAATATCTGCCGCTGCGGGGCGTATCCGAACATAGTCGCGGCGGTGCGCGCAGCGCACGCGGCGGCACACGCGCGGGAGGCTTAGCATGAAGCCCTTTGCCTATGAGCGCGCGGACAACCCCCAGGCTGCCATGAGCGCGCTGGCTGCCTCCCGCGATGCGAAGTTGCTGGGCGGCGGCACCAACCTGGTCGACCTGATGAAGAACAATGTGGAGCAGCCCACGCGGCTGGTCGACATTCAACGGCTGGCACTCACGCGCATCGAGAGCCTGCCCGGCGGTGGCTTGCGCATCGGAGCCCTGGCGCGAAACAGCGATACCGCCAGTCACCCGCTGGTCCGCCAGCGCTATCCGCTGCTGGCGCAAGCCATTCTCTCCGGCGCTTCGCCGCAACTGCGCAACATGGCGACGGACGGCGGCAACCTGATGCAGCGCACGCGCTGCTACTACTTCTATGACACGTCGTATCCGGCTTGCAATAAGCGCGCACCGGGCACGGGCTGCGCCGCCATCGGCGGCTTCAACCGGCTGCATGCCATCTTCGGCGCAAGCGATTCGTGCATCGCCACGAATCCCTCTGATATGTGCGTGGCCCTGAATGCGCTCGACGCCATCGTGCGCGTGCAGAGCGCGAAGGGCGAGCGGACGATTCCCATGAACGACTTCCATCGCCTGCCCGGAGACACGCCGCAGGACGATACGAACCTGCGCCGCGATGAGATGATCATGGCCATCGATCTGCCGCCGTCGAAGTTTGCCGAACACTCGCACTATTTGAAAGTCCGCGACCGCAACAGCTACGCCTTCGCGCTGGTGTCGGTCGCGGCAGCGCTCGAGTTGGAAGGAGATACCATTCGCGACGCGCGCATCGCGCTGGGCGGCGTGGCGCACAAGCCCTGGCGTTCGGTGGCGGCAGAGAAGGCGCTGATCGGCGCGAAGGCGAACCAGGCAACCTTTGAGCAAGCTGCCGTAGCCGCGCAACAGGGCGCGCATCCCTACAAATACAACGCGTTCAAGGTGGAACTGGTGAAGCAGAGCATGATGCGTGCGCTGAAGACCGCCGGGAGGGTGGCATGAGCACGCAACCAACACAGCTACCGCAGCCGCCGTACCGCGTGGACGGCAAGCAGAAGGTGACGGGCACGGCCAAGTATGCGGCGGAGTTTCCCGTTGAAAATCTCGCCTACGCCGTGATGGTGGTCAGCAGCATTCCCAACGGACAGATATCGAGCATCGATACGGCGCGGGCGGAGCGGGCGTCGGGCGTGCTGGCGGTGATTACGCCGTCCAACGCGCTGAAGCTGCCTGCTGGCGGGAAGGCGGCCATCAATCCACCCGGCGGCCGCACACTCTCGCTGCTGCAGGAGGACCTGGTGCACTACAACGGCCAGCCCATCGCCGTGGTGGTGGCGCGAACGCTCGAAGAAGCGCAGGAAGGCTCGCGGCTGCTGCAGGTGCACTACAAGGAAGAGCCGGCGCGGCTGGATATCCAGAAGTATTTATCCGAGAGCCATCCGCCGAAGGGCGGCAGGGAACCGGCGAGGCAGGAGCGCGGCGACATCGATGGAGCCCTTGCACGAGCGGAGGTGAAGGTCGAAGAGACGTACACCACTCCGGTTCAGAACCACAATCCGATGGAACCGCACGCCACCATCGCGGAGTGGACGGGCGACAAACTCTCGCTCTACGATGCGACGCAGTATATCTCCGGGGTGAAGCAGACGATCGCCAAGACCTACGGAATTCCAGTAGACGACGTGCGAGTGCAGTGCCCGTTCACCGGCGGCGGCTTCGGTTCCAAGGGCTCGATGTGGTCGCATGTAGCGCTGGCCACCATGGCCGCGAAGATGGTGAACCGGCCTGTGAAGTTAGTAGTCGGGCGGGAGCAGATGTTCGGGCCGGTGGGCACGCGGCCGCTGACCATCCAGAAGGTAACACTGGCTGCGACGAAAGATGGCCACCTGACGGCGCAGCGGCACGAGGTGGTCTGTCACGGTTCCGTGATGGAAGACTTCCTTGAGCCCTCGGCCAACCAGACGCGCATGCTGTACGACAGCGACGCCAACCTGACATCGGCGGCGATCGTGTCGCTGAATCTAGGTGTAGCCACGTTTCAACGTGCGCCGGGCGAGGCAACCGGCACCT
>JBPCNO010000093.1:0-5828 GCA_051001135.1 Acidobacteriaceae bacterium | reverse complement strand
CAGCGCGTAGGGTGGGTCATGCGCCAAAGGCGCATCCCGCTTCTCGCTCGTAAAGAAAGTGGAAACTCGATGGGTCGACATCAATCTGACCCTGATCCTGACCCCTGAACCCTGAACCCCTCACGTGACCATCGTCACCGGCGGCTTGGCGTACCTTTACCCTCAACCCGATAGACTGGAAATAGAGGCCCCTTCACCCGTGCCGGAAAGCCGTCATTCTGAGCGCCCGGTTTCGGCGCAAAGAATCCACGCCAGATCCAGCGTAGCTCCGATTCTGCGCCCAGAATGACCGCTTGAGAGGTGCTAACCCCTTTGTTTGCAGGAATTTGGCCGTAAGTCCAATGGGCAGAGGAATTTACCGGGAGTGCCCTCGGCTAAGTCTCATGAAAAGAGGAATTTAGGCCGGTATAAATATACTTGACACACCATGACCGATTCGATACATTAGGTTCATGGACAGCCAAGTCACTCCCAAGAGCCTAATCGAGATGATTCGCTACTTCTCGGATGCCGATGTATGCATTGAGTTTGTTGCCTCTCTGCGCTGGCTCGATGGTGTGACTTGCCCTCACTGCGAAGGCAAGAACGTTGGCTTTCTCAAAACTCGCCGCATTTGGAAGTGCCGGGGATGCCGGAAACAGTTCTCAGTGAAGACTGGCACCATCTTTGAAGAATCCCCCATTGCCCTCGACAAATGGCTCATGGCGATCTGGCTCGTTGTGAACTGCAAGAACGGCGTTAGCAGCTATGAGATCGCTCGCGATCTCAAGGTTACTCAGAAGTCCGCATGGTTCATGCTGCACCGCATCCGTCTCGCCCTCAAGAATGGCTCATGGGAGAAGTTGGGTGGCACCGGCGGACCCGTAGAAGTGGATGAGACATTCATCGGTGGCAAACCGAAGAACATGCACACTGCCAAGCGGCTCAAGATGAAGACTGCCATCAACGGTTATGCGGAAAAGACAATTGTGGTCGGAATGCTGGACCGCGATACCCGTCAAGTCCGCGCGAAGCTGGTTCCCAACGTCAAGCGTGAGACATTGCAGAAAGAGGTTCTAGATCGAGTCGGATTCGGGAGCACCGTTTACACCGATGGATGGCCCGGATACGACGGACTGAAGAAAGCGGAGTTCATTCACGAAACCGTGAATCACATGGAAGAGTACGTTCGGGGCAACGTGCACACTCAGGGAATCGAGAACTTTTGGAGCTTGCTCAAGCGTGGTCTGAATGGCACCTATGTGGCCGTGGAGCCATTCCACCTCGACGCTTACTTGGATGAGCAGATGTTTCGCTTCAACAACCGTTCCACACGCGAGAATCCTCTAGACGACGCGGACCGTTTCATGCTGGCTGTATCGCAGATTTCAGGGAAGAGACTGACTTATGCAGAACTGACCGGCAAGGTGTCGGCCCCGATCGCCTAACGATTTGCGAACGAAGCACGGATTTTTGCGGACACGGCAGGGTCGAGGCAAGCGGAGCCCTTAGAAAGCCGCTTGCCGTCTTCCTTGTGAGTCTCTAGGCGTTCCTCCATCTCTCCCTTACTCACCTTGAGTATGTCCTGAACGGCAGACGTGAAACGCTCGAACTCTGGCGTTGCTGGCGGCTTCTTCATGTGACAGATTGTACGCCGTCGAGTTAGAGTGGCCCGATGTTTGAACAACAAGAGCAGATCCCCGATGAATACCTAAAGGCTATCGGTCGAGTGACAGTCGAGTGGAATCAACTTGAAAGCATCCTTGATCTTTGCTTGATTAGGCTCCTAGGCAAAGACCTCACTGATCCGCGCTCGCATATCGTCTTCACCCACATGGCTTACCCACAAAAAATGAACGCGCTCAAAGCCCTGATCGGTCAAGTCGAAATCCCCGCTGGTTCGTCGCTTGGTCGGTATAGTGATGAGGTTCAGCCGTTGCTAAAGGCAGCATCGGAGGAACGGAACAAGATCATGCATTCCAAGTGGGGAATGGAAAAAGGCCAAGTCTACAGGAGTACCCTCCAGGCAAAGGGAGCCCTAAAAGTGAGCCATGTTTACGTGCCTGTCGATGATGTGATCGCGGCGTGCGATCACATCATCGCAGGCGGAGAAGCGCTCTTCTCAGCAGTGGTCGGACAATTGCTTGACGACAGCTCTTCACCGCAGCACGGGCAGTAACTAAACCTCTCTTCATCTTCTAGCATTACCCGCTCGCTCACGCGAACCAAACGATCACTACCCCCGTGTTGCGGGAAGGGGGTGATATACAGCCCTGTTATGTGGTCGCACTTTCGGGGAAGAATTAGCTGCCCTGTCACGGTTTCTCCAATCTAGCGCAGAGGCTGTGGTGTATCAAGTATGTTTATACCTTTAGGCCGTTCATACCGGGGGGTACGGGGGTGGTGTCCGAATGCAACGCTAATGCGTGCTGGTGACCACAAACGCTGTCCCCGGCGAGCTGGAAGAGGTTGAGGCCGTAGCGCCCGGGACGAGCTTCCCCGCCGTGGTCGCGTCGAAGCTATAGACCTGCAGGTCGGGTGTGCCGCCGACATTGGTGACCGCAAGGAACTTCTTGGATTGATCCAGGCTCAACGACGTGGGACTGGTCCCGGCTGCGAAGGGCGATCCGGCGGTGGTCAGCTCGGTGAGCGCACCCGATGCCAGCACGGAGAACCCCGTGATGTTATTGGTCGACTGATTGGTCACGTACAGATATCCGCCGCTGCTGTCGAAGGAGAACGAGCTCGGCTGACCGGCCGTCTTGAAAGGCGATCCGGCCACCGCAGTCAGCGAACTGTCCGCCGCAATGGTATTCACGCGCACGCCCACATTCGTCTCGCCAATAAACAACAGCGTGCCCGTGGAGTTGATGGCCAGAGCTATGTCCTGGTTCGGGACCGGCCCCGTCGGCCCCGTGACCGTCCCGGGCGCGTTCGTCTTGCCGGTTTGACTGAGCTGCCCGCTGCTATTGAACGTCATGCTCACCACACCCACGGTTCCCATCGACACGAACACGAAACTGTTGTTGGGCATGACGGCCATCTGCACCGGAGAGCTGGTCGCCGCCGCGCCGGCGGGCAGCGGAATGCCGACCGGGGTCCCTATGATGGTCAAGGTCCCATCGGTGTTGATCGTATACACCGCGATTGCCGCAGTGCCGGTCGAGGGATCAAACCCCGCCGACAGCAGAAACTTCCCCGTCGGATCTACCCGCAGAACGATCGGCGCCACATCGGCGGCGATCGCCGCGCCGTTGTTGCCCACAGTCAGCGCGCCGTTGCTGCTGTTGATGGTGAGCAGGTAGACACCGCCGCCCGTAGTACCCGCATACATGAATTTGTCGCTGGGGGTTACGACCATCGAACTGACGGCCGTACCGGCCTGCGAAAAATTGAAGGGGGTATTCGCCACTGCCGACAGTGCGCCGGCGGTCGAGACCGCGTAGCCGGCGATGACACCGGTCTGCGTGCCTACATATAGGTAATTCCCCACGCCCGTGGTGTTGCCGCCGCCACCGCCCGTATTCACGAAGAAATGCCCGTGTCCACACCCGTTAGCCAGGCACAATCCGGCGCCTGCCAGCAGCAGTGTGAGAGTCTTGCCGACAGGTCGAAAGGAAAGAAGAAGAGGCATGGGTTCCATCCTAAGTGCAAAGACGCCCCGAGGTCATCAGACGCTCTCGATCTTTCCTCCGGTTCTTTCCTCCGGATTCGGCGGCGGTCAGATCCGGCGGCGGACGCCAGGACAGCAAGAGTAGCCGGAGAAAGAGTTTTTTTCCTAGAGGCGAATTGTAGATCATCGCCCTTGGTCGCTTCGCTGGCGGATCATCCGCCGGACGGTTACTCTTCCGTCTGGCAGGCGGCGCAGCAGCCCAGAACATCGACCGAGAAGCGGTCCGCCTGAAAGCCGTGCGGAAGCTGCGGCTGCCAACGGCCATCCAGCCCCAGCTCTTCTTCAGCCACGTCGAAGATGCCCTTGCACCGCGTGCAAACCATATGGTGGTGGGGACGATCGTTCATCTCCACCCGCAGCGAGCCGTGGTGCAGGCTCACTTCGCGGAATAGCCCGCTGTCGATAAACAGATGGATGTTCTTGTAGACCGTGGCCAGTGAGATCGATGGAACGCGGGTCTGCACCCGCTCGTAGACCTCCTCCGGACTGGGATGTCCGGGGATGCTTTGCATCACCTCAAACAGCACCTGCCTCTGGTGCGTGACAGTAATGCCATGCGCCGCGCAAAGCTCACGAAAGGTGCTGGTCGATGTCTGGTCCATTTTGTTCATTGGATACATATACATAGCCCAGTGTCAACCCGAAGGCACATCAGTTAGGCCGTGCCGGGCCGCCACGCCCGCGAAAGCGGTCATCCAGCGGACGCCGTCCACGAAACCCCGCGTCCGTCGTATGCCAGTAGTCGATACGCTCTTCCCCGCGCTTCCAGCACAGCAGCACCACTTCATCCTCTACCCGGCAGGGAAAGTCGAGCAGCCCCGTCTCAAGATCCTTCACCTGCACGCCAATCGAATCGATCTCCGTCAAAGCCTCGTTCGCCTTCTTCAGATTGGTCTCCGTGCCCTCCCGATTGAGAGCCACAGCGTGCAGATCCACCGTCATGCCGCCGGCCAGGAAGATGCGCTGCTTCAACTGCTGCATCTCCATCTGGAGTTGTTCGGCGGTCTCCTTCGCCTCCATCGCCCGGGTGAGCAGCGATTCGAGCAGCGGCAGCAGCGATTGGGCTTCATCGAGGGAAAAGGTCTTCATAAATGCGCAAAGTCTCTCTCCCTAGTGTACGACTTCGAGCATGCGGTCGAGCGCTACCCGGGCCCAATGCTTCACGTCGTCGCGCACCTTGATCCGGTTCACCACCCGGCCCTCGACCAGGTTCTCGAGCGCCCACGCCAGATGTTGCGGCGAGATGCGGTACATGGTGGTGCACAGGCATCCGGTGTCGTCCAGCGTCATGATGGTCTTGCCCTTGGCCGCGAACTCTCGCGCCAGCCGGTTCACCAGATGGATCTCTGTCCCGATCGCGAACTTGCTGCCCTCCGGCGCCGCCTCGACCAGATGGATCAGCCGCTCAGTCGAACCCAGCGCATCGGCCTTCTGGCAGACCTCCCAGCGGCACTCCGGATGGACAATCACGTGAATGCCGGGGTACTTCGCGCGCACCGCATCCACATGGCTGGGCAAGAAGCGCTGGTGCACCGCGCAATGTCCCTTCCACAGAACTACCTTTGCCGCCCGCAGCCGATCCGGCGCCACTCCTCCGCCAATCTGGTACGGATCCCACACCACCATCTCCGACAACGGGATGCCCATGGCGAAGGCCGTGTTCCGGCCCAGGTGTTGATCAGGCAGAAACAGAATCTTCTCCCGCCGCGCGAACGCCCACTCAAAGGCAGCGCGCGCATTTGAGGAGGTGCATACCAGGCCGCCGCGCTCGCCGCAGAAGGCTTTGATGGCGGCGGTCGAATTCATATAGGTGAGCGGCAGCACGCGCTCTTCCCGGAGACCGGCGGCCGCCAGACCGTCCCAGCAGTCCTCCACCTGGCCGATCTCCGCCATGTCCGCCATGGAACAGCCGGCGTGCAGATCCGGCAGGATCACCTGCTGCCCGTCACGGCCCAGCACATCCGCGCTCTCCGCCATGAAGTGCACGCCGCAAAAGATCAGATAGCGAGCATCGGTTTCTGCTGCGATCTTCGACAGTTTGTAGGAGTCGCCGGTGAAATCGGCGAAGCGAATGACCTCGTCCCGCTGATAATGGTGGCCCAGCAGCACCGTGCTGGCGCCCAACCGCTCGCGCGCCGCGCGGATTCTGCCATCCATGCTGTGGTCCGGCAGCGTC
>JBPCNO010000092.1:0-18534 GCA_051001135.1 Acidobacteriaceae bacterium | reverse complement strand
CGTGTAGACTCACCTCCGATATCGACGATGGCCGCGCCTTCTTCGAACATTCTGAGCGCCGTCTCGACCGCTTCCGCAGTAGAGCGCAGGCGGCCGCCATCGGAAAACGAATCCGGCGTAATGTTCAAAATGCCCATGACCTGGGTAACGCACCCGAGTACCAGAAACCGGCTTCGCAGCTCCCAGGTGGCAGCCTCGCGACGAAATTTCCGGCTTGAATGCATAGTCGCAATAGGTTACCAACTAGACGCATTCCTTGTGTCTGCTGCGCTGTAAGGCAGATGGTGCGGGCGTTCCGGAGTGTTCGGAATACGAATTACGCAAGCCGCACAAAATACGTGGTTTGCGCCATTTTTGCTAGAGTTTTCGAGCGGCTCGACCGCACCTTCCGAATGGCTTCCATCCTGCTAGGTCACGGTACAAAAGCGCAGAAGGCGCGATTTTACGGTGGAACGGAGTAACCCGTAGTAATGGAAATTTCATGCAATATCGGCAAGAATTTGTTGGCTCAGCCCCGTCTTCGTGGGATTCTCCATCAGCGCAGTCGAAGTGCCCTGGAGATCACAGCCATGAAGACCATCATCACCGCCGTCCTTCTCATCCTCGCCGCCACCGCCGCCTTCGCGCAGTGCCAGAGCAACCGGCTCACGGTGAAAGAGGAGCTGCACGATTCCGCCTCCGCGATCGTCGGCACGGTGCAGTCGGCACAGTTCATCCCGGAGAGCTCCGAGCATGTGGACGGCGTCCGCTACACGGTGCACATCGACCGGCTGATTCACGGCAAGACCGCCAGCCAGAATGCCAGCCAGGACGCGGTGATCATCTTCAGCGAGAACGACACCGCGAAGTTCCCGATGCAGATTGGCAAGCAGTACCTGCTCTTCGTCCATGACGATCACGGCACCGCTACCATCGACAACTGCGGCAACTCCGGTTTGCTGCAAGCCTCAGCCTTCGAGAATGCCAACCAACTCAAGCAGTACGCCCGCAACAACTAGGCTTCGCCCTGCGCTGCTGTCCTTATCTCCAGCCGCCACCTGCCCCTGGAGGCTCCTGTGCGACTCCTGAAACGGTTTCAACGGAGGGTAGGCTCCCGGGGTCCCCTCCCCCGGTGGGGGGAATTTTGCAGGTAAGCCCCTCACGCGTACTGAAATCTGAAACGGCTGGCCTGCAGCACAGGCCGGCCGTTCCGTTGGACTTGAGCGATGGCTAGGCCGATTTAGATGCGAAGACCTCCACCGGTCCTTTCTCTTTCTCTGCCAGGCGGTGGAGTCCGAGTTGAGAGCGGCCCAGCGGCGTCAAATCTTTCTCAGTTCCGCGGCCTTTGAAATCGACTTCAAAGTCATCGGAGGCGAAGTCCGGCGGAGTCTTGCCAGAGAGGAACGATGGCGCCTGTTTGGCGAGGTAGGCTGTATTCTTCGCACAGCCGGGTGTCGACGCAATGTACATGACATTGCTGTAGCCGCTTCCGCGGTGCTCGTTCTCGACAGCGTGAACAACATCGGAGTGCCAGAAGACCGTGTCTCCCGGCTCCATCAGCGGGATAGATGACAGCGCCTCCAGCAAGAGGCCGTGGTATTGCGGATTCACGGAGAGTGCCCGGCCAGGTTGGGCGCCGCAGAGGTCGTCCTCCGGAACATCGTCCTGCAGAGCGCGAAGCAGCACATAGACCATCGATTCAGCGATGGGAATCAACTGGAGTGTACCGTCGCCCCGGCCCTGGCGAGTCAGCGCCGTCCATCCCTGAAAGGTGCGAAACATCGAACAGACGGCGGGGGATGGCACTTCACGCGCCTCTGGACGATACGCTGCATCGTAGGCGCTGTACTCGCGCCAATCTCCAGAGAAGACGTGACGATATACCTTGCGGAAATTCTCGTCGAGCCAGCGCTCCACCGACCCTCCATCCACGTGCGGCGAAAGGCCCAGCGAGGCCGACCCCGGCGGGCGGCGACGAATACGGTCCGCATAGACCGGCACTTCGTTGGGATCGAAGTGCCGCTGCCCTTCGCTCTCTGCCTGCCACAAATTATTTAGAAAGACGCGAACACGGGTAAGTGATTCGGATTGCCGCGCTTCGACCTGCGGACGCGACCAGTAAATCCCGTAGATTTGCGGCTTGGCCGACGCGAGCGTTCCGAAGTATTTGTCTTCGGCCGCGTTCGCTAGTTTCGCATCAAGGCCGTTCTCTTCCACGTACGCTGCGATCTCCTTGTCCCAGCCCTGCGCCTGCGCCGGCTCGAACGTCCTGCGGATAACGCACGCGCCACGCTCCTTGATCTTCGCAATCGACTCCTCCGGTACCGCACCTGCTTCAACGTCTGCGTACTGCACGACGGGTACGACTGTCTGTCCTGCCTCACGTTCCTTGACGATCGCGTCGACTCGCCGGCGCATATCCGCTTCAACTTGACGAAAGACTTCGGCGTGGTTGGGCAGAGCTTCGCGCAGTAATTGCTTTGTGCTCCGGATCGCTTCCGGCAGATTCTCGATTTCGAACACCATGACGCTTCACCTCACGTCACAACTCTAGGGCCGCGGATAGGCCGCACCTGATGCGGATGGGCCAACATTCTATACAATTCGGACAGCGTCAACCGAATGTGTGGCCGAATTGGTGAATCATGAAACCGCAGTTCGAGCGCGTCACCTTTCCGAAGGGCTGCTCTCTACGCGTCTATCACCGGCGCGTGCCGGAGATCCCTTTTGAGTGGCACCATCATCCTGAATACGAACTCACGCTGACGTTGAACAGCCGCGGCTGGCGCTTCATCGGAGATCACATCGGTCAGTACCAGGCGCCTGATCTGGTGCTGGTGCCTTCCGATATGCCGCACACCTGGGCGTCTACCGCTACGCTCCATGATGACGAGCCGCACACCGCGATTGTGATCTGGTTTTCAGGAGCATGGGCGCTTCAAGTGGCTGAGATTTGCCCGGAGTATGCAAAGATCCGCAAGCTGCTGCGCAATGCCTCTACAGGCCTGGCGTTCACCAGTGAGGCGGCAACCGAGTGATCAGCTTGCGAGAAGGGCTGTTGGGCGAGAGCGATAGGTCGCGTCTTCATACCACTCTCGATCTTCTTCTGGAACTTGCCGAGGCTCCGGCTACTCAGCTCTCCAAGGCTGGGGCTACAGTGGCTGCCACCTCGGATGCGGAGCCGGCGCAGCTTACGCGTGTGCTCAACCATCTGCACAAACGCTTTCAAGAATCCCTCCGCATCGATGCGCTTTGTAGAATTGGCAACATCTCGCCACGATCGCTCCATCGCCTCTTCGTGAAGCACACAGGCGAAAGTGTGAGCGATTACCTTAGTAAACTTCGCATCGGCCGCGCCTGCATGCGGCTAGGGGAGACCGACCTCCCCGTAGGCATGATTGCGTATGAGGTGGGCTTGTCGAATCTCGCCAACTTCAATCGGCAGTTCCGGCGGGTTCGCCGGATGACGCCCACGGCATATCGTGAGTATTTCCGAAAGCACGGGAGCTCGCCCGGCCGTTCTTCCGCGGAAGAACTTCTCATTCGTCCGCCATCACTTGATGGTTATCGAAGAGTGCGTTAGTCACATATCCTCTTACCAGGGAAATTCTCATGATCATCGGCCTCCTCACGATCCCCCGATCATCGAACGCGGCCCTGCGTTGCTGAACTCCGGCGTTGCTGAAGTGACGCGCGAGAGGGGATCACGGTCACACGGAAATGACGCCGTTCAACGAACGTGCTGATCTAAAGTTTCATGCAACTCATCAACTAATGATGGATGGAGCTCCCAGGAAATGTGTCGCAATATCAAAATGCTTTTCAACTTCGATCCTCCTGTGACTGACGAAGAGATTCGGGCTGCGTCGCTCCAGTACGTGCGAAAGATCAGCGGCTTCAACAAGCCGTCAAAGGCAAACGAGGAGGCTTTCCTGGCGGCAGTGGATGAAGTAGCCAGCATCTCGACCCGTCTTCTCCGTTCGCTCGAAACGAATGCGCCCCCGAAGAGCCGGGAAGAAGAGGCGGCAAAGGCAAAGGCTCGCGGCGCCGAGAAATTCCATGCCTGAGTCTGCGAAGACGGGCTGGGGCCAGACGGTACCCCGATCACAGTCCATTGCGGAATGAACCCGCCGCTTCTGAAGTATCGGGCTTAGGCCGACGGGCCGGCAGGGCCGGGATAGAGCCCCTGCTAGACTGCGCGTTGAGATGAATCAGCGCCCCGCCATCTTCCTTGCCCTGCTGTTCTTCGCTTTTTGTGGATGCGCGCAAAGCCAGGCCCAAAGCCATACTCAGCCCCACACCCGCAGTCCCCACACCCGCAGTCATAGACGGCCACAGACCGCTGCGCGCACTCCGGTCTCCCCGCCGCTCGCCCTGGTGGTCAACCGCCTGCTCGCCGACCCGGCCGTGGCCCGGGCGCACTGGGGTATCTCGGTCGTTACTCTCGACGGTCGCCAGGTCTTCTCATTGAACGACCGACAGCTCTTCCAGCCCGCCTCAAACGCGAAGCTCTTCACCACTGCCGCCGCCTTTGCGCTGCTTCCGCCGACGCTCACCTATACGACCAACGTAGTGGCCGAGGGCGCGGTGGATGCCGCCGGCACACTGCACGGCTCCGTCGCCATCCTGGGCGCGGGCGATCCCAATATCTCCGGCCGCGCACTGCCGTATGGAAGCAAAACCGAGCGCCCCAATCCGCCGCTCGCCGCGCTGGAGGATCTTGCCGATCAGGTGGTGCGCGCGGGTGTCCATTCCGTTCAGGGAGATGTGGTGGGCGATGACACCTGGTACCCCCTGGAGCGCTACGGCGAGGGCTGGGGTGTCGACGATATCGAGTGGCTCTATGGCGCGCCGGTCTCCGCCCTGACGGTCAACGACAACGCCGTCTTCCTCAACGTCACTCCCGCTGGAGTGCCCGGTGATGTCCCCACGGCGCAATGGGATCCGCCGGTCAGCTACTACACGCTCTCGAACAGCATGACCACGGTAGCCCGGGGGGTTGTGCAGCACCCCGGCATCGAACGCACTCCGGGATCGCTCGAGGTGCGGCTCTTCGGCACCACCGCCATCGGCACAGATGGGGTCCACGCCGGCCTGGCTATTGAGGATCCGGCGCAGTTCGCCGCCCAGGCTTTGCTGGAGATGCTGCGCCAACGCGGCATTACGGTGAGCGGCCGCGCAGCCGCCCGGCACCGGCTCTCCGTGGATACCCAGGGTTCACAGGCGGAGATGAGCGAACCGCTGGCGCTTCGTCCGATCACCGCCACAACCGTAACGCCGCTCACGGGTGGCCACCGCGTCCTGGCCACGCACGTCTCCGCCCCGATGGCGGAGGACCTCGTGGTCACCAACAAAGTGAGCCAGAACCTGCACGCCGAGCTTGCCTTGCGTACCCTGGGCAAGCTGCTGGCGAACGACGGGTCCTTTCCCCAGGGAGCGCGGGTCGTTCGACAGTTCCTGATCAATGCGGGGGTACAGCCGGAGCAGTTCTTCTTCTATGACGGCTCAGGACTATCGGCCGATGACCTCATCGCCCCGCGCGCCGCCACCACCCTGCTGGCCTACGCCGCGCGCCAGCCCTGGGGCGCCGCCTACCGGGCGACCTTCCCCGTTGCGGGTGTCGACGGAACGCTGGCCACGCGCTTTTTCCGCTCACCGCTCAGGGGCAAGCTCTTCGCCAAGACGGGCACCCTCGCGGAAGCGAGCGCCCTCTCCGGATACATGATCGGGGCGTCAGGACGCACGCTGGCTATCTCCATCCTGGTCAACGACCGGTATCCGGGCAGCGACGCAGAACGTACCGCGATGGACAAGCTGGCCGAAGCCATTGCCGCGCTGGACTGAACCCGGTGGCCCGTAGCGGTAACACTTTGGGGTCACTTCGCCGATAGTTCACTTGCGACCTGGGCGCAGTTTGAGGCATGCTGGTGCCACGCCATACCACGCTTTTTCGTTTCAGGCGACTGTCAGGAGATCACATGCACCGTCGCTCCAGCTTGCAGTTCCTCCTCACGTTTCTGCTCCTGGCGCCCGTAGCGTTGCTTTCAGGGTGTGGTGTCACTATCCCCAAGGCAGCGCCGGCAATCGGCGTTTCATTGGCGAATCCGAACCCTCCCGCCAACTCGGGCGCGCAAGCGGTCAACGTAAACGTGGTCCGCGAAACACCTGGTCCTGCCCCCACCGGCACCCTCGGCTATCAGGTCACCGTTCCGTCGTCGCAGGTCTTCTCAGGCCCCTTGAGCCTGCCCTCCAGCACGTTTTCCGTGGACATCACCGACAGCGGAGCCTACGTCATTCAGGTGCAGTACTCGGGCGATAAGAACTACGCCAGCTCTACCGTTACCTATACGTTATCCGTGGCGCCCGCAGCCTCGAGCTCATCCGGCAGTGCCATCAAGCTGTACAAGGGATATCCTCGGCGGTAGGCCTTCGGAGCCGGCACTGCGGCTTCGCTGATCTCAGGGCCAAGCCAGCACATGAATACAGTCAACCAGCCGGCAGGCAGTTCGCGACCTGCAAAGAGGATCCTGCAACTCGAAACAGGACTACTTTTCGCCGCGCCCTTGCTGTTGGCGTGGTTGGCGCTTCTAATCTTCGTCAGCCGGCACGAAATGCTCGATGACGCGCTGATCCATCTGCGTTACGCAGCGATGCTGGCCCAACATCATTTCTTGACCTACGACGGCGTGCATCCGACCTACGGCGCGTCCAGCGTACTCTACGTGCTACTGCTGGCGCTGCTTCGATTCGTGACCACATCGAGCATGCTGCCTAAGCTGGTGTCGCTCGCCGCGTATGTCATCCTGCTGGTCCTGCTGGCAGGGCTTCTCTGGCGTTGGCGTCACCGTCCAGTGCCCGCCGCGCTGCTTTTCTTTTTGCTGCTGACGGTGTGCGGACCCATGGGTGTGCGCTGGCTGACGGACGGCATGGAGACCAGCCTGGTAGCAGTGGTCGCTGTGTTGCTGGCGATGTGCGCCCACCGGGCGGCGAGTCGCGTGCGCTCGAGCGCGTCCGCGTCCATGGTGTTGCTGCTGCTCTCCGCCGCCACGGTGGTGCTGCGGGTGGATCTCTCCCTGCTGGTTGGCGTGGCGAGTGGAGCCATCTTCGTTGCCGGACTCCAGTCGGGTGAGCGCGCTGGAGCGGCGGTGAAAGCTGCTCTGCCAGCCGCGCTTGGAGGCGCGCTCGGGGCGACCGTTCTGGTGTTGACAATGGGGCATCTGCTGCCGGATACCGCGTTGGCGAAAGCCGGCGTGCCGCCGCTCGCTGTGGCGTTCACCATGGTCCATGTGCTGGCGAGTGCATATTCGCTTGGCATTGGGGCATGCGCAGTGTGGCTGGCCACCCTGGGGGCGGCGTTTGCCAGGCGCATCGCGACGGGCGGCCCGGTCTGGGCACTGCTGGTCGCCAACAGCGCCTTTCCGCTGCTGTACGCGGGAGCAATGCTGCACGGTCAGCAGTTGCAGGGAGTGCGGTACGTTCTGTGGGCGCTGCTGTTTTCCATCATCTGGAATGTGATGGAGGCGGCAACTTGCGAGAGCGTACGTCCGATGCATACGAGCGGCTGGCTCCAGCTCGCCGGCGCCGCAGCGCTGCTTTTCTTCCTGGTCAGCTTCGCGATTGAAACGCCAGCGTTCCTGCGCATCGAGCGGGGCCGCAGCGCGACCTATCTGGCGATGCGGCGGCAGCCATTAAGCCTTCTGGCGGGGCAGACGGGAATAGCGGCCGATGTCGGTTTCATCGGCTATTTCTCACAAGCAAACATCTGCGACCTGAGTGGACTGGTGAACGGGAGGACGGCAGCACGGATGAGTCCCGAGATGCGGGTGCGGCGTTGCGTTCAAGAGCAGCCCAGCTTCGCGTTCGTTTCTGCCCCCCAACAGAGTTTCCTTGCAAACTATATGCATTTGGACGATTGGGAGAGCTGCGAGGCGGTCGATTTCACCAATGTGGGCTCGTCGGATCGTCATCTCCTGCTGCTACGACGGGGTGCAACAGGGCTGAACTGTGCGGTGCTGCTCGGCCACCAGCAGTAAGAGTGCAACGGTAAATCTCGCTGAAAGAAAGTTCTCAGACCAGTTCCACTATCGGAGGTTCGTTCTGACTACCAAACAGCCGCAAAGTCGCGAGCACCACTCCCGGCTCGATCCAGCCTTTCACTTCATCCTGCTGCCGCTACTCGTGATTTTGCTGGTGGCAAGCATCGTTCGTGCCGTCCGCCACCCGCACCTGCCGTCCTTGCTGCTGATCTTTCTGATCGTCGCGGTCTTCCTGCTCGCCTTCAAGGCGCGGGTCTATGCGCTTCGCGTACAGGATCGTCTCATCCGGCTGGAGGAGCGTCTGCGTCTCGCAACCCTCCTTCCGGCCGACATGCAGCCGGGAATCGCAGGCCTTTCCATCCGGCAGTTGATCGCGCTGCGCTTCGCCTCGGACGCGGAACTGCCGGCGCTGGCAGCGCGCGCCATCTCCGAAGCGTTGACCCCGCAACAGATCAAGGCCGCCATCCTGAGCTGGCGCGCGGACGAGTTCCGGGTTTAGCGGTTCCTGCTTGCTGGAAGTGCTCCGTCCTCTTATCCCGCCACCGCCAGTTAGAATGGGAACTTGCGCCGTCTCCTCTTAGCTCCTGTGCTGCTGTTGCCCGTCGCCGGCTGCCGCTCGTTGCCTCCGGGTAAACCGGTCGCCGAGCTCAATACTCAGGAGGTCGCGGGGCGGGCGGTCTTCGTCTCCGCCTGCGCGAAATGTCACAACGCCTATGAAACGCAGGCGCTCCACGGTCCCAGCCTGTATGGCATCTTCCGCAAGCCGTACCTGCCGAGCGGCGCGCCGTCTCGCGATGACCGTGTCCTCGAAGTCATTTTGCGCGGCCGCAACATGATGCCCGCCGCCGGTAAGGATCTCGACCGGCAGCAACTCGACGATCTGCTGGCCTACCTGCACACGCTATGAAGACCCGACCGCCCGCTCCTAGCACTTCCACCTCCGGCACTTCCACTTCCGGCACTTCCACTCCCGGCACTTCCACTCCCGGCACTTCCACTCCCGGCAAGCCCACTTCCGGCGCTTCGGTTCCGTCCAGCAAGACCCTGCTGCCCGGTATGGCGGCGATCGCCCTTTGGATGCTGGCCACCGCCTTCATCGGCGTTCTGGGGGCCCTGGGCCATCGTTTTCCGCCCGGCGCACAGACCATCGGCGTACTGCTGCTCTCCACCTTCTTCGTCATCGCGGGCTTCGGTCTCACGCGCCGCTTCCGCTGGGGATGGGCACTCTCCCTCGCCGCCGTCTTCCTCTCCATGTGCTTCTTTTCCTGGAGCCTGTTCCGCTTTCATCAGTTTCAATACATCGTGATGGCGACGGTCAATTTCGTCTTTTTTCTTTACCTGGTTCGCCCTGAGGTTCGCGAGCGCCTGCGGTAAACCCGCGGCGCAACTCGTAGCGGTAAAATAGCAGCAGGTAATCCTGTGGCCGATCTCCAACTCCTCACCCACGCCTTCGTTCCCACCGCGCCGCCGCTGGATCTGGTGCAGATCAACACCGCGCCGCGCCGTCCCGCTCCCAAGCCAGACTGGCTGAAAGCCCGCGCTCCGGTCGGCGACAACTATCATTCGCTCAAGAAACTGGCGCGCGACCTTAATCTGCACACCGTCTGCGAGTCGGCGCATTGCCCCAACATCGGCGAGTGCTGGAACCACAAGACCGCCACCTTCATGATGCTGGGCAACACCTGTACGCGGCGCTGCGGCTTCTGCGCCGTTCCCAAGGGCCGCCCGGACGCCATCGACTTCGACGAACCGCGCCGTGTGGCCGAGGCGGTCGCAACGCTCGGACTGAAACACGCAGTCATCACCAGCGTGAATCGCGACGACGATATTCTGGGAGGCGCGCGCGCCTTCGCCATGGTCATCGAAGAGGTGCGCCGCCAGGCCCCCGGCTGCCAGATCGAGGTCCTCATCCCGGACTTCCAGGGCCGCGAGGATGCCATCAAGATCGTGGTCGACGCCCATCCCGAGGTCCTGAACCACAATACCGAAACAGTGCCGCGGCTTTACCGCGCAGTGCGCTCAGGGGCGCGCTACGAGCGTACCCTCAGGCTGCTCGAAACCTCCAAGCGCATGGACCCGACCGTCATCACCAAGAGCGGCGTCATGGTCGGCCTGGGCGAAGAGACGGACGAGTTGCTCGCCGTCTACCGCGACCTGGCAGCCGTCGGCACCGACATCCTGACTATCGGCCAGTACCTGCGGCCATCCAAGGACCACCTGCCGATGACCCGCTACTACACGCCCGATGAGTTCGCATCGATGAAAACGGAGGCGCTGCAGATGGGTTTTCGCCATGTCGAGTCCGGCCCGCTGGTCCGCTCCAGCTATCACGCGCACGAGCAGGCGGCCAGCACAGGGTTGACCGCTTCGGCAAAGACCTCACACACGTCCTCCCGTGCTGGTGTGGGGGCATTGAAAATGGGCATGAGGAGTGACCATGGCCACGACGATTGTCTCGGTTGAAGAATATCTTCATGGGGATTACCGCCCGGACGTCGACTATGTCGATGGAGAACTAGAGGACCGTAACTTGGGCGAAGACGATCATAGTGCGCTTCAGCGCGCGCTCCTGTTCTACTTTCAGCCTCACCGCAGCGAGTGGAGCATCCGCGTGGTGCAAGAAGTGCGCATGCGCATCAACGCCACTCGCTACAGGGTGCCCGACATCTGCGTTCTATCCCTCGCACTGCCGAAGGAGCAGATACTCACGCGTCCGCCGCTGGTCTGCATCGAGATCCTTTCACCGGAAGACCGTCTCCGGCGGCTTCAGGCGCGGGTGCGCGACTATCTCGAATTTGGCGTGAAGTCGGTCTGGATTCTCGATCCGCTGGAGAAAAGTGGGCTCAACTGCACCTCGCCCCACCTGGCCGATTGGAAGCAGCAAACCGAGTTCTCCGTGGAGGGCACGCCAATCCGCATGGAACTGGCCGCCGTATTCGCGAATGTCGATTGACGCAACTCTGTTGAACGCATTCGCCCTAACAGCGCCACTCGACTAGAATCTCCTTTTGCCTCGTTTAGGGAGAACACACACCATGGCAGTCTCGGCAATGGGCAGCATCCCGGCTCTCAAATCCGTCCAAACCCAGCTCAAGACGCGGATGGAGAAGGCCGTCAAGGACTTCGGACAAAACCTCAGCTCCACTCGCACCGGCCGCGCCAACATTCAGATGCTGGACCAGGTGCGCGTCGCCATGTACGGTTCGGAGATGCCGCTGAACCAGGTTGCGCAGCTCTCCACGCCGGATGCGCAGACCATCCTGCTGCAACCCTTCGATCCCACCGCAATCGCCGAGATCGAAAAGGCTCTGCGACTCGCCGATTCGAGCTTCAACCCGCAAAACGACGGCAAGGTCGTCCGGCTGAAGATTCCAGCCATGACCGAGGAGCGCCGCAAGGACGTGGTCAAGCAGCTCAACAAGGTATTGGAAGAGCATCGCACCGGCATCCGCAACATTCGCCGCGACGGCAACGAACTGATCAAGAAGGCCGCCAAAGACAAGCAGATCTCCGGCGACGAAGAGAAGCGCGCGCTCGATGAAATTCAGAAGCTGACCGACGAAGAGATCAAGCGCATGGAAGAGATGAGCAAGGCCAAGGAGAAAGAGGTTATGCAGGTCTGAGCCACGATCGAGCCGATGGTAGACTGCCCTGTGGCGAGAACACTCAAACAGATTGGGACCGGTCTCCAACGTCGTTGGCGGATTGCGACCAATCTCAAAGGACCCTGGTATCGTCGCAGCATTGCTGCCGCAGTTACGGGTAAGCGGGGGCTGGAGATCGGCGGCCCCAGCAGCGTCTTCTCACCCCATCAGCCGAATCGGCTTCTGCCCCCTGTCTACGCACTTGCTGCCTCGGTCGACAACTGCAATTACGCGGCAAGCACCGTCTGGTCGAAGGGCGCTGCCGGAACAACCTTCGAATATCTTCCTGGAGTTCCTCCCGGCCAGCAATATATCGTCGATGCGACGGGGCTCGGATCTATCGAAGACCAAACATACGACTTCATCCTCGCATCGCATGTGCTCGAGCATGTCGCGAATCCGCTGAAGGCGCTGCAGGAATGGCGGCGCGTGCTGAAGCCCGGCGGCTATGCGCTGGTCCTGCTACCGAACAAGGCATATACCTTCGACCACCGCCGGCCCGATACCACCTTCGCTCACCTGCAGCAGGATCTCGAGAACGATGTTCAGGATGACGATCGAACGCATTTGGACGAGATCCTCTCGCTGCATGATTTGGAGCTGGATAAGCCGGCCGGCAGCAAAGAGCATTTCCGCGAGCGGTCGCTCAGGAACATTGAGAATCGCTGCCTGCACCATCACGTCTTCAGCCCCCGCCTGCTCCACCAGGTACTGCGAAGCTCAGGGTTCGACGTCATGTATCTGTCTCTGATCCTGCCGCCCCATATTCTGGCGTTCGCCAGGCGGAGACGTCTTCCCCACTCCGCTGCAAGCTGAACCGATTATGAAAGCATAGAGCTCTACGCCGCCAGCTTCGGCTGGCCCAGCTCGAACACGTCCGCCAGCAGATCGTAGGACCGCAACCGCGCCGCATGGTCATGCACGATGGACACGCAGACCATCTCGTCCACCTCGAGTGCCGCCGCCATCTGCTCCATCTCGCTCCGCACCTTGTCGGGCGTGCCAATGAAGTAGCGTGGCCACTCACCCTGCTCCTCGGACGGAGGCCGCGCCGCCGCACCCAATTCGCGCAGCGCCTCCTCCGGCGAAGGCACCGGCCGCCGGTCGCCCTGACGAATGCGGCGCATCAGCAGGCGCACACTCAGCGCCAGGTACTCGGCCTCTTCGTTGCTGTCGGCGCAGATGACGCCCACGGCCACCGAGCTATGCGGCGCCGGAATCTCTCCGCCTGCCGTAAAGGAACTCCGATAAATCTCCGTCGCAGCCCGCGCCGACTCCTGACTGAAGAAGTGCGCGGAGGAGTAGGGCAGGCCGAACTGAGCGGCGGCGTGCGCGCTCCACATGCTGGAGCCCAGCAGCCATACCTCCGGCATCCCCGCCGCATCCGGCGCCACGCGCAGCCTGCTGAAGGGGTGCTCCGGCGAGAAGTCCTTCTTCAGAAACGCGAGCAGCTCGGCCAACTGGTCCGGAAAGTCATCCTCGGCCGTCCCACGCGGCTCCGCCGCAACGCGAGCGCCTCCACCGGTCCCCCGCCGGGCGCGCGTCCGATGCCGAGATCGACCCGCCCTGGATAGAGGGCATGGAGCAGGCGAAAGCTTTCCGCTACCTTGTAGGCGCTGTAGTGCGGCAGCATGATGCCGCCGGACCCAATGCGAATCCGCTTGGTCTCCGCGCCGATGCGCGCCAGCATCACCTCGGGCGCGGTACATGCGAGCGTATCCATCGCATGGTGTTCCGACATCCAGAAGCGGTGGTAGCCACGCGCGTCCACGTGGCGCGCCAGATCGATGGAGTTCTGGAGCGCCTCTCCCGGGGTAGACCCCGAGGGCACCGGAGACTGGTCCAGCACCGAGAGTGCGAGGTCTTTCGACGGTGTGCTCATATCCGTTAGATGAGCCGACCCGGTCAATGGGAGCAGAGCGCGCTCCAACCCGCAAGAGCCAGGCCCAGCTGTGCGATCAGGCGGCGACCTCCGTCCCCGGCAGGTTAGAAGTGCTGCCAACCCGCGGCAGGAAGAGCCCGCAGCACGCCGCCTTCGCTGAGCGCAACCATCGGCTTGCCGCGATGCTTCGGCAACATGCGCCCGATCCGGCTCACCGCGACCCCCCCGATCGGGCCACCGATCTGGGCAGGCACCCGCGTCGTTGGCCGCGCAGTGAAAAGCAATTCGTAGTCATCGCCGCCGTGCAGTGCGTCGGCCAGAAATGCGGCCGGCGACCTAGGGAGCGCCTCACCTTCGATCTCCGCACGCACTCCGGACTCCTCACACAGATGGGCGAGATCCACGGAAAGACCATCGCTGATGTCGATGGCTGCGGTCGCCAGGCGGCGGCGCACCAGCGCGCGCCCGGCCTCCAAACGAGGCTCCGGAAAGAGGTGCGGGTGGCGCGCATCCGCGTGCGTTACATTTCGGAATCGCCGCGGCGTCCGCTCCAATTCGCGCAACTCCGCCGCTGCTCCGCCCAGTGATCCGGTTACGTAGATGTCATCGCCGGCGCGCGCTCCCGAGCGCAGCAGAGCACGACCTCGCGGCACCGCGCCAATCACCACAATATCGGCGAGCGCCCTGGCTGCAGGTCCGGGGGACCCGGGCGATTGCGCCAGATCCCCGCCAGCCAACGGCACATGGTAACGCTCCGCGAGCGCCAGCAGGCCATCGTAGAAACGGCTCACCCAGCTCCGCCCCGCCCCTTCGGAACCCCGTCCAGGCCGGGAGAACTCCCGCGGTACGGCGAGAGAGACGAAGGCGGCGACCGGCCGCGCACCCATGGCCGCCACGTCGCTTAGCCCCCGTGCCAGGCACTTGTGCCCCACCGCCTCAGGAGGATGCCACCCACGCCGGAAGTGCACGTCTTCGAGCGAGAGGTCCGTGGTCACCACCAGTTCTTCCCCCGGCCGAAGCGCCAGTACGGCCGCGTCATCGCCGATGCCCACGCGCACCGCGCCTCGGCGCGCTCCACCGTGTCCAATTCCGCCGCCCCCGGCCCGGTCGCGAATCGTTCGCAGTAACGCGCGCTCCCGCTCACCCATGCTCGCCAGCATACGGCAAGAGGCGCACGGCAGCGCCCGCGTGCATACCGGTAGCCATTCGTGACAGACTTGCTTGCGGAGAAGAAAGAGCATGAGCGCAAGTTTGGTTTCGCCGACAGCCAAGGTATTGGGCCGGGTGGGTCTGCCGATGTCAGTGCGCGAGCTGGCGGCTCGTACCTGGGACGCTATCATCGTGGGCGCAGGTCACAACGGCCTCGCCTGCGCAGCCTATCTGGCGCGTGCCGGCCAGCGCGTTCTGGTGCTCGAGGCGCGCGAGCGCGTGGGGGGCGCATGCACGGTGGAAGAGCCCTTCCCCGGTGTGCGGATGTCTCCTTGTGCGTATCTCGCCGGCCTGCTGCATCCGCTCATCATCGAGGAATTAGAGCTGCCGCGGCGCGGCTTTCAGTGGACACCCGCGGTGAACGGCCTCTTCGTTCCTCTGCTCGATGGCAGCAGCGTGCAGTTGTGGGACGACGACGAGCGCTGCGAGGCCGAGATCCGTCGCTTCAGCCCGGGCGATGTGGAAGGCTGGCGCGCCATGAGCGACGTCATCCGCCGCCTGCGCGATGCTCTGCGCCCGGCGGGCGCGCGTGATACATGGATCGGCGACGCACCTTCGCGCGAAGAGCTCGAACAGCGGCTCGGTCACGATGCGGAAGCTACCCGCGTCCTCTTCGATTGGTCGATGGCCGAGTTCGTCGAGCACTACCTGGGCGATGAGCGCCTGCACACCGCATTACTCGGGCAAGGCGTCATCGGCACCAACGCCAGCCCCTTCGATGCGGGCACGGCGTACATTCGCTTTCATCATTCCTCCGGCCGTCTGGGCGGCATGCCCGGGATGTGGGGATACGTGGCCGGTGGCATGGGCATGGTGTCGTTCTATCTCTGCGATGCTGCGCAGGAAGCGGGCGCGACCGTGGCGGCGGGCGTTCCGGTGGCGCAGATCCTGCCGGGCGAAGGCGTGCTGCTTGCAGGCGGAGAGCGCATCGCAGCGCGCACCGTCATCTCGAACGCCGACCCCCGGCGCACACTGCAGTTACTCCGCAACACGGCTGACGAGTCATGGCGCGCGAAGGTGGAGGGTATCCCCATCCAGGGCTGCACCGTCAAGCTGAACGTGCTGTTAAGTGAGCTACCTAACTTCACCGCGCGCCCCGGTACCTGCGAGCCGCATCATCTGGGGCAGATCAATGCCCCGCTGACCAAGGCCGAGTGGAAGGCCGGATTTGCGGAAGCCTCTGCCGGCAGATTGCCGGAGCAGTTCTGGTGTGAGCTTTACTTTCAGAGTGTGCACGATCGCAGCGTCGTTGCTGACGGTCAGCACACCATGAGCGTCTTCGCCCAATACGTGCCCTACAAGTTTGCGCAGGGAACCTGGGACGAACACCGCGACCTGGTGCGGCGGCGCGTGCTCGGCTCGCTCGCCCGCTTCTGCAGCGATCTGGAGAACGCGGTCGTGGACGTGCAGGTGCTCGGTCCGCCGGACATCGAGCAGCGCGTCGGTCTCACCGGCGGTCACATCTTCCAGGGCGAGTGCCTGCCGCCGTATATGTGGCGCAACCGGCTCAGCGCGCGCACCCCCATGCCGGGTCTCTACATGTGCGGCGCTTGCACCCATCCGGGCGGCAGCGTGATCGGCATCAATGGACGAAATGCTGCCATGGCCGTTCTGGCTGACGCCAAGGCAGTCGATGGCACTCCGAGCCGTTCCTACCTAAGAGTTAGCAAACGGGGAGTTAGCGAACGGGGATTTAACGAGCGCGCTCCAGCATGAATGGAGATATGCTTAGGACGCTTCCCAGGAGAAAGCCTCTATGCGAGACGAGTTAACACGGCGGAGCGTTCTAAAAGGTGCGTGTGGCGTGGTCGCCGGAGCGGCGTTGAACGGAGCGGCGTTGAGCGGCGTACAAGGCTTATCCGCGGTTGCAGCCACCAGTCATGATGACAAAGCACCACAGAACGCCATCACCCCCACGGTGGCGCTCCATCGGCTGATGGACGGCAATGCGCGGTATACGCGCAACCAGTCTGTGGTCAAAGACTACTCGGCCGGCCGCGCCGCGCGTGCCACCGCTCAGTATCCGGTCGCCGCCATTCTGGGGTGCGCCGATGCCCGCGTGTCGCCGGAGCTTGTCTTCGATCAGGGTCCCGGCGATCTCTTCGTCACACGCGTGGCCGGCAACTACATGAATACTGACAACCTGGCGAGCCTGGAGTACGCAGTCGAACTTTTGCACGCGCCACTGGTTATGGTCCTCGGACACACTAACTGCGGAGCGGTAAGCGCAGTCGTCAAAAACGCGAAGAAGAACGAGCCGCTGCCCGGACATATTTATTTACTGGTGGATGCGGTGCAGCCCGGCGTGGCGCAGGCGATCAAGCAGGGCGGAGACAACGTGCTGGTGCACGCAGTGGAAGAGAATGTGCGGCACAACGTCGAGAGATTGCGCCGGGCGCAGCCTCTCCTCACACAGCACCTGGCGAAGAAGACCATCGACGTGGTGGGCGCTGTCTACGACCTGGACACCGGACAGGTGCGCCTGCTCTGAGCGCAATGAGCCGCCGCCCTGGTTCTAGTGCGCCGCTGTGGCAGTCTTCTCCCTGGGGACAAAGTCCTCCATCACCGCTTGGCGCATCAGGTCGGGCGGCAGCAGCCCCTGCGCGAGAAGAAAGTCGTGGAACTGGAGCTGATTGAAGTTGCTGCCCAGCGCCGCTTCCGTATCCTTGCGCAGGCCCACCAGCTTTGTGTAACCGTAGAAGTAGCTATTCGCCTGGCCCGGAGCCTTCAGCGTGTAGCGCTCCACCTCTTCCCGCGCGAAGGCATCGGACTGCACCACATCCTGCGTCAGCACGCGCATGGCATCGGCGGGCTGGATCTTCGCCGCCTGCAGTTCAGGATCGAGAAACGCACGTGCCGCACGCAGCAGGCGATAGTCCAGCGAGACAAGCTGTCCCTCCAGCGGCATGTAGGGCAGGATGATCGATTCCGAGTACAGTCCCCAGCCCTCCACATTCGTCGAGTTGAACGCATACAGCGCGCGGGCGCGTGAGACCCCGTGCTCGACCATCGAGTCGAACTGCAGTTCGTGCCCCGGACGCGCCTCGTGCGCGATCAATGTCCAGGAAGCCGCGTCAAAGGTGAAATCATCATACTTCTCCGGATTCTTCTCCCCCGCAGTCGCGGGCATATTCAGTGGCAGCACAAATACACCGCGCTGGCCCGTATTGTGCAGGAAAGGCGGCGGCACCATGTGCGGCGCGGGTTGTTGCGCTGTCTCCGCCGGGGTCGCCAAACGGATGATCGCGGGACGATCCGGGAGCGTCACGATCTGGTGCTGACGAATGATCTGTTCGATGTCGCTCAGATGGCCCTTGTACAACGGGAGAATGGCATCGCCGGTGATCTGGTCTTTCTTGAGAGTGCGGATGACGTCACGATAGTCGGCGGACGGCAGGTGCCGCTGCTTTGCGATCTGCGCTGCAATCGGCTGCATCTGTGCCTGGATATCGGTGAACGACTGGTGTGCCATCGCCGCCACTTGCGCCGGTGGAATATCGATCCCATATCCCTCGAGCGCGAGCGCATACTGTTCCGGGGGCAGGCGAAAGTCGGCGCGCGCCTTCGGTAGCACGGTTTTGGTGGTCCACGCGTCATACCCGGTGAGCTGCGTCTTCAGCGTGGCGTAGGCCGGCTCCCATCCAGTGAGCTTGTATTTGCGGAAGAGCTCCGCGATGCCGTCGACGATCGCGGGATCGCGCGACAGGTCCACCTCCATGTGTTGCTTCGACGGATACACCACATTCGGCTTGGCCATCTGCAGCGTCACATATTCCTCAAGAAT
>JBPCNO010000091.1:0-17219 GCA_051001135.1 Acidobacteriaceae bacterium | reverse complement strand
GCCCTGGCCTGTGCGGAATCCGCGCCGGCGCCGGCGCTCGCCACAGGAGCAGAGCCAGGAGCAGTCACGGCAAAGCCGGGATTCGGCGCAGCCGCTGCGGCCGCCCCCGGCATAAAACTGGATGATTGCAGATCGTTCGCAAGCTGGCTCTGTTGCAGGAGTGTTTTCCACTTGGACCACAGCCCCACAGCGATTGCGGCCGCGATTACCCCCAGTACGGCGGCGGCTAGCAGTCCGCCTGCGAGAAATGCGATCACGATGATCAGCACGATCACGAGAAGCAATGCTAACGGCAGCCACCTTGCGAATTTGGCTAAAGCCAGAACCCACGCGGGGACAGAAGTCTGCGAGATGGTGTCGATCGAGACCATGCCACCCGGCGGCTTGGGAGCCGGTACCACGAGCACGTCACCGGAGCTGACGCGCGTTAGCAGCGCAGCACGTGTGACGGGATTCGTTCCCAGGCGGCGGCGCGGACGTGTGACTCTGCGGAAGGTGCCCGACAACATGCGCTCCGGTACTCGGCTGGCCCGCACCGTAGCCAGGACGGTCCGTGGACTTGCAAGCAACTTCGCATGCAGCGGCGCGGTCAGCGTAAACACCGTCTCCGGCAGCGCGACGGTCAAATGCTGCCGGTAGATCTGCTGTAAAGCCGCGCGAGCGAGCTGCGCCTGCCGAAGCAGGTCGTTGGCCTTGCGCACCCCATCCACCTGCTGCCAGGCCGAGGCCATCAGGGCGGTGCGTTCTTCCTGGATGACCTGGGTGCCCATGCCTCCGGCGCTGCGGTCGCGGGGGTCGAGGTTCAAGTCATTCACCCAGCCGGCGGCGGTGCGGTCCACGCTCTGCACTGCGGCTTGCCAACGCCCATAGATGGGCGCAGCGATCACCGGATCAGGCGTCACTACGTTCGGATCGTCCACCGTAGCTGCGGGCTGATTGATGAAGGTCTGCACGTCCGACTGAAATGCTGTCTTGTCGGGATCCTTCCACGCTGTCGGTTGGGTGCTGACGCTGTGGAGCGCGCCCTCGAGACCCAGCGGCGGCCCCGCTGACGAGATGTGTGGCGCAGGCTGGCTGACATCCATAGGACGCTCACCGACTGCCGCCGGAAGAACGCGTGGGGTCAGGCGCCGAACCAGCGATTCGAAGTCGCCCGCATCGCTGGTGTGGAATTGAAACTGATAGTAGAACGGCAGCCGCAGCGTTCCCGTAGTCGATTTTGTCCATGCCGGGTCGGAGGTTGTGATTGCCGAAACATCCTGGCCGATCCCCGCCTGCCTGCCGATCTCGAAGGCCGGAACCAAAAACGCAGTGTAGGAGGTCTCAGGATCGAGACGGCGCGGGCACAGCAGACGTGAGATCACGTTGCCGGGAGCCGTCGCCATGGCGTCGGCGAGCGACGTGTCGCCGCTTACCTGCACGTGCGCCCAGTTCCAGGAATCGCCGAGCTCTGGCAGTGCAGCAACCTTACCCACGTCAATCACCGGCAGGGGATTCGGTGCAAGCGAGGGCTGCGTGAACTCGTCCGGCTTCAGCACAACCAGCGCCAGCCACGGACGCAGACGATCTCCGTTTGGCGCGGCGGGGGTGAAGAGCCAAGGCAGGTCGGGCGTGTCGAACTCGATGCCGCAAAGATAATTTGGCTCGTAGTTCACAGTGAGGTTGCGCGGCTCGGTGCGAATAATATGGCGTGGATCGAGCCCGATCACGTCTCCCGGACCGAACATCTGTACCGGCACAGGCGCTGGTTTTACGGTGTTGGTTGCGCCCGCCTGCTGCACCGCCAGCGAAAGCTGTACGCTGAGGCTAGCGCGGTTGGGCAAGATCCCGCTGTCGGGATTACTGACGCTGGCGCCGATACCGCGACGCGCCCAGGCCAGGAAGTGGTAGCGCCCTAATGGCGTATCGCTCATACCATCACCTCGTGTGCGGGCGCTATCTGCAAGTTGTCCGTCTCTTCTGGATGAAGAGCGAGATACGAAGTCAAGGCGGCGCGCGCCTGAAAGTATGTGCTGCCTGCCGACGAGACAATATCCGTACGCACGGAAAGGTCTTCCACATGGGTCACAACGTAGGCAGGATCCTGCGTCTTGACCGCCGCACTCGATACGCCGATGCCGTACTTGAATAGGCCGGAGTTCTTCAGCGGCGATGCGAAGCCCGCGCCCAGCCGCGTCATAGCCGAGTGGACGTTGGCCGGCATGGCATACAGACGCGTGAAGCGCGAGAAGCCGCTCGGCACATCGATATAGCGCTCTTCATACACTACCGTCCGCGGCGAGTCCGCGCCGCTTATCACCGCTGCCGAACCGACCGTGATTCCAGCGTCATATTTCTCGAAGCTCGGAGCGCTCACCTTATCGGCATCGCTGAGAGTCAGGAACTGGCCAGTTGCGAAGTAGTCCTGAAATGCCTGCTTCGTCTCCTCCTGCCCGTTGATCTGAACGTCACTGAGCGAGAAGTAGTTTCCATCCGAAGGCGTCCCATTGCCGTAGCGCGTGATCGCCAGATCGAGCGGGACCACTCTCTCGCGGACGCTCATGACGCCGATAGGGTGCACGCGGAGCGTCTGATCGTCAGGCCTGGGCGCGGACAAGGTGACGGCCTGGGTGGTTCCGTCCGGCAGCGCGGTGCTCCAGTTGCGTGGATCCTGCAGGGCAGGCAGTAGATCGGGCAGCACCGCTCTCTGCGGCAGGATCGCGGGCGTGGCATCGCCCCAGCTAATGTCGAGCGAAACACTGACGGAGAAGAACAGGACGCTGATGGAAGCATCCCCGTGCAGATGCCATGGTCTGGGGCCGGAGAACAAGCCGTCAACATGCAAGCCGCAAAGCGAGAGGTCCTCGAAGGAAACATCGAAACCTGCCGCGAAGTCGAACTCGAACGAGAACGGCGACATGATGATGAGAACGTCATAGCCAAGGTAGCCATGAATCGTGAAGCCCGCGGCCGAAGCATAGGCCTCCACATTCGCGCCGAACTGTATCGAATTCGAAGTGATGGCGAAGTAGCTGTTTGCGCTGATGCGTGGGTTGTCGCCATCCCCGATACTCACGCTGAGACGGTGCATGTCCGGAAGATTGAGGCCGGTGGTGTTGAAGTGCGGATTGAAACCGCCGAGTGAGAAGACGAAGTTTGGATCGTCACCCCAGGAGAGCCGCAGAGCCAGGTCGCCGGCCAGCGAAAAGATAAGCACGCGTGAATCGTAGAGTGAGCCGTCGATGGACAGCGTCTTCGCACCGAAATCGAGCAGACCGAGTACGTCGATATGAAGTTCGATCAGCGCGGCTTCCGTCGTCGGCAGACCCGCATCGATGAGTCCCAGCAACGCCAGCCGGATCGGATCGGGAACTTCGAGGATGATCCCCACGGCGAGAGTGATGAGCGTCGGCGTGCCCCAGCCGATCTCCAGCATCGGGCCGAAGAGATAGCGTCCCTGCGCGGGTGGAAAGAAGCTTTCGATGCTGCTGATGATCTGCGGCGCATTGGCGATCGGGTCGGCGGGGAAGAGCACATTGTTGAGCGTGTGCGCCCGGAAGCCGGTGTGCAGCGCATCCTGATTCATGGTGCGGTTCACACCGCCCAGACCGCCCACTCCATTCAGCGTGAAGCCGAAGCCAAGCTGGATCGGCGGGAGATCGAAGGTGATGATCAGCAAGAACGAAAAGCCATGCGAGCCATCGGGCAGGATAGTGTCAAGCACACCGATGACTTTGACCTGGATGATTTCAGCCAGTGAGACGTCGAGCACGCCTGCATACTGACCCTTATCGGGATTGAAGAGGATGTAGCCGCCGCCCGCAACAACCCCGGCATCGATAGAGATACCCAGTCCGTTGGGAGGCTTGAAGCTGATTGCAAGATTCGCTGGCCCAAGATTGCCGCCGTGATCTGGAAAACTGAGCAGCCCCTTGATGCCCACCCGGTCAACCGACGCCTCGAGCGGGCCCAGCGTCAGACCGAGGGCGGCGGAGATCTCGATGGGAATGCCGCCGCCGCTGATTCCCGAGACAAGATAGAGCGTAGGCAGCGTCACCGGGCCGAGACTCAAGTGGAGCGGCAGATCAATTTCGAGTTGCGCTCCGCCCTCGATGTGAATGCCGGTGTCGGGCGCCCAGGTGGCTTTGACATCGAAGCCTGCCTCGACGTGAATGCCGGCGAGCACCGTGGCGAGGAAGCCGTCCGCGCCAGACATGTCGATGATCACCTTGCCGCCGGCGACGGCAATCTGAAACTGCGGCTCGGCGATGGCGGTACCGGAACCGGAGTTCCAGGTAAGTGTCATCCCCGCGCCGATGGTGAAGGAGTCAGTCTGCAAGCGGCTGCCGCCGGTCGTGCCAAGCAGGATTAATGGATGGGAAGCATCCGTCCCCTTGGCGACAAGATCCATCTGGAGCAGCCCATTCAATGTGCCCGTAGGCGGCAGCAGCGTGACATTCGACGGCGGCGTGATGGTCGCCGCGAGACCAGCCGTGATTGCACCTTGCGCCTGAACCCGCACCGACCAGATATCGGTGATCGGAAGCGTGAGATCGAGGCCGGTGTCGATGGGATACTGCAGCGACGCGATGAGTCCCGGAGGGCTGGTGGCCGGGTTTGCGGCGATGGTGAGCAACGATGTCGTCAGTGTCATGCCCGGGCCGGTCCCGGTAACCTGCGAGGAGAGTCCCAGCAGACCGAGCGAAGCACCCAGACGCGGCAGAAGCTTCGTTCCGTCGAAAGCCGGGTTTCCCCAGTCGAAGAGTGTTTTCAGCAGGTCCGCAGGCGAGGTGAGCAGCTTGCCGAAGTTGTTGAGCTGAAGCTGCCTGATGACAAAGGCCGGGTGCGTCGCATCGCCCGGAATGCCGGGATTGGGAAGATAGTCGACCACACCGAAAGCATTCGCTACGCCTAATGCGCCCGGCTGCACGCTCTTGAGATAGGAGATGAGCAGATAACTGAGCAGATTCTTCGGCAGACTGGAAGCGAAAGTAGCGACCTCGGCCGGGTTCATTCCCGGCAGGCTGGCAGCGGCATTGCCCAGCTCGGTGCCTATTTGTTCCAGCGCAGAGACGACCGTACCAATCTGCTGGATCAGGCTGAGTCCGTCCTGAAGAATGCCTGCTTCATTGTCGCTGGAGATATCGGTTGCCAGTTGCGTGAGCAAAGCTGGCAGTGCGGCTGCCGCCGTTGCGCCCGAGTTGAGCGCGTTCATGAAAGCCGGTTGCGCAGTCAACTGGGGCGGAAATTGCAAACCCATCTGGGCCAGGAAGGGAAGGATGTTCGCCGCCGTCAACTGAGTTTGTAATGGCTGCAATGCCAGGCCGACTTGCTGCGCGAGTATCTCAAGGGTTCCAGCTTTGCCTGCCATGGCTACTCCGCGCCCCCAGACTCCAATGCCGTAAGCATCTGCGCGTAGCTGAATCCGGCGAAGGCTTCCAGGCGCCGCATAAAGATCGTCAAATCGGCAGCCAGCGCCGGGCTGGCGTAGCGGGAGAGTGAGCCTTTGATCGCCATGAGACAAGCGGTGAGCGGCTTGCCGTTGACCTCGGCAGGCAGGCGCTGATCGCGTCTCTGCGGCATCCCCATCAGAGCCTCGATAATCTGCGGGCCTCCGTTGCGCTTCCAGGTAGCGGCCACCCGGCGATTGTTGGTGACCAGCCTGTGTGCTTCGGAGAAATGATGTCTGACCAGTGCGGCGTATTCGCGTCCCGCTGGCGAAGCGGTGATCTCCTGCTCCACTTCCTCCATGCGTCTTCCCAGGCGCCCCCCTAGCATGGCCGGCGCTACATCCTGAGCCGCTGCTATACCGATCGCATCGGGCTCAAGGGCTGCCATCTGCGCCGCGGACTTGGGCACGACCCGCACTGCATCGGCGGCTTGGCCGGAAGCGGGGGCAGGCGCCAGGTTCAACTGGAGGGCGGGAAAAGCGGAAATGACCTGGGTTATTGGCATCGCCCAGGAAAAGGTATCCACGCCGCTAAACAGAATCCCGACGACGCGTCTACCCGGGCCCACGATGGCCGCGCCGGAATCACCGTGAGTCGAGAAGGGATCTACAGTGGGAGGCGCCGATTGAATGATGAAGGCATTCGTATATTGCCGGGGTGAATCGTTGAGGATGCCAGTCACCGCAAGGTGCTGCACCACGCCGGGCGTCTTGCCTGTGGTGCGGCCACGTTTGAAAACGTTCATGGTGACGATTGGAGCAGCAACTCCTGAGACCAGACCGAGTTCCTGGATCTCCGGCTTGTAGTTGAGCCCTGCGTCCAACTGGATGAGCGCCACGTCGACGTCCAGTCTTGAGTCGAGAATGCGTCCAATGCGATGGCTGCAGCAGGGAGAACAGCGCGAACAAAAGCTGGCGTCCGGCTGGCCGACCCGCGTGTCGCTGGTAACGGTGCATTCGAGGTCTTCCGCATTCGTGAAGGTGATCTGGCCCGGGCCCGGCATACCGGCGGTCGCGGTTACAGCGCCTCGCGTTGCAGCGGGCTTGAGATCGGTGACGGCTTGAGCCACGGCTTTGGCCACGTCAGCGATGGCTGTGTCTTCCGCCGGATTGATGAAAACGCTGAAGGATGGCGCGATGCCACCAGGGTGCACGTCCGTGAAAATCCCATAGCCGCCATCGGACACGCTGCCGCTGAAGGTAATGACGTTTCCACTGACCGTGGCCTTTAGATCGGAATCGGAATCGGCCGGAGCCGGAGGGAAGATCTCGCTTTGTACTTGAGTCCCGTTGACGGTGAATGACGTTCCCCCGAGGGTCACAGTCACACCGCTGATGGCAAGAGAATTGATGACAGCAATCATGCCCGTAACGATGGTGGCGGGCGTGTCGCCCGGTTTCGTCAGGTAGTATGCGACCTCGGGAGTGGGAAGCTGGAGAAAGCTGATCTCCAGCACTGTGCCTGCAGGGATTGGAGTGGCATCGCTCACACCTAGAGTGATCACGTTGCCATTCGAGTTCGCCGCTGTCAGGTTGGTGGACTCCGTGTCGGCGAGCCCGAGCACATGCTGGCAGGTAATTCCGACGACCATCCCCTGCGGAAATTGTGCCGTGGCGGCAGTGGTTGCGACACAACCCAGAGTCCCTGAGCGCTCCCAGGACTCTTGTCCACCTGGCTGGATCTGTATCCCGCCTCGTACCCAATCTTTAAAATACTTTTCATCGTCAATGGCGCCTACCGTGCACCGGGTGATTGCGACGGTGGTTCCGCTTCCCGCGGTGACGGCCACGTGAGTTCCACTGCCTGCTGCGGTCACGTTCTCGACCGCGTCCTGTGTGATCTCCTTAGCAACGCCGGTGGCGATGCTCTCCAACGTGTCGTTGTCACTTGTTCTGTACGTGATCGCGAAGTTTGGCGGCACTAGGTTTGACGGTGTCGCGGTGAACTCGACCGTGACCACCAGCCCCGCTCCGGGTTTATGCGAGCCCGAAAAGCTGATTCCAAGCTTGTTCGAGTCGATATCTGCGGTCAGATTGGAAGGGCTGGCGGCGAAATGAAGCCGCGGGATCGGCATCTGCACGACATCTGTTTTGATTCCGTCGATCTCCGCCGGCACGACCTGGCCGGACGACAGCTGGTCCAGCGGCTTCTTGTCGACGACAAAGACGGTGATGGCCAGTTCGTCCGTGGGCTTTCCATCCACAACCTTTCTGCCTATCCCGACAGCGTGCACGCCGGAAAGCGAATGAAGCCGGGCTTCCACATCTTCCTTGATCTTGAGAATTTGTTCGTAATCGGTCATAGGAGATTCGAGGCCTCCTTCCGAGCCATGCCGTCAGCCGCGAGATGCGCACCCAGGGTCTTGGTCTAATGAGCCATGGCGCGAATCCCTGCGAACGGCCTTCCGCACCGTTCGCGTGACGCTTCCGCTTTTCTTCGAGAGGTAATGCGCCCATTAGCCCAGAATCTATCCGGCACCCTAACTGCCGGATGCAACGCACAAACGAACCTGGCCCACATCATGGCGACAGGACTGAAGGATCAGGCCCGTCTTCAGCAGCGGCAACTACACTCATTTCCGTGTAAGCGGCCATGCTGGAACCGCGGTGATTTCCGCGTGCGAGTACCATACTCTGAACGTGCCCATTGTCAAACACTTTTCAACCGGTGCAGGCTGAACCTTGCGCTGCATCGTGGTCATCTGGCCGAAGCCACGCGCTGCTCCTCGCAACAGGGCCGGGAAAGCGCCACACGCACCTGGGCAGTCGGAGCGATTCCCGCCGTCCCCTCGCGATGGAACGAGGAGTTGGCCTGACGCATGTCCTTCCCAACTCTCCCGAGACTTTAGGCATCCGAAGAATCAGTGTCAGTCCCCAACGCCAAGCTGTCGCCTGGAAACATGCAGGTGCTCGAGATCGTTACGGATCCTGTTGAATCTGCGAAGGCCGCGGGACTGCGCTATGTCTCCGATAGCAAACCTGGCATCAAACGAAAGCGCTGGCGTACGGGCTTCCGCTACATCGGTGTAGATGGCGCGCCTATGCGCGACTCCGAAGTTCTGGGGCGAATCAAATCGCTCGCTATCCCGCCCGCCTGGACGGATGTATGGATCTGCCCCAACCCCAATGGACATCTGCAGGCGACAGGGCGGGATGCCAAGGGTAGAAAACAGAGCCGTTACCACCCGCGCTGGCGGGAGGTGCGCGATGAGACCAAATACGAGCGCATGATGGTGTTCGGGGATGCTTTGCCCGGGCTGCGCGAACAGGTGGAGCACGACCTGAGAATCTCCGGGATGCCCCGCCCGAAGATTCTGGCTACAATCGTGCGGCTGATGGAAACCACACATATCCGCGTTGGCAATGCCGAATATGCGCGGGAAAACCACACTTACGGGCTCACCACCATGCGCGACCGGCATGTAGATGTTGATGGATCGACTGTCACGTTCAAGTTCCAGGGCAAGAGTGGCAAACAGCATACGGTCGATCTGCATGACCGCCGGTTGGCGAAGATTGTCCAGCGGTGCCTGGATATTCCCGGCTATGAATTATTTCAGTATCTGGACGGCGACGGAGAGCACCACACGCTAGATTCGGCCGACGTGAACGACTATTTGCGCGAGATCACCAACAACGATTTCACAGCGAAGGATTTCCGCACATGGGCGGGAACGGTGATGGCCTATGCGATGCTGCGAGAGTTTGAGGCATTTGAGTCGGACACGCAGGCGAAAAAGAATGTGATACGAGCGATCGAGGCGGTCGCAGCACGTCTCGGCAACACGCCGTCCGTTTGTCGAAAGTGCTACGTGCACCCAGCGGTACTCGAGTGCTATCTGAGCGGAGCAATGGTCGAGGCTGTCAAACAGCGGGTAGAAGAGGCAATCGCCGAGTCGTCCCCTGCGCTGCGGCAGGAAGAACTTATGCTGATGCACTTTCTGCGACAGCGGCTCGCGCGTGAAGAAGCCTGATATAGGGATGCATCGCCGCGGAAGACACAGCAGAGACGTGTCCCAAGCGGGTGCTGTCGTGACGCGCTGCCAAATACATTGAGCCCGCTAGAGCCTCACGCACCATACACGTTCCTGTTCAGGAACTCATTGCGGAATTTGCCGTTGGGATCGGATCGACCGGCGAGGGCCTGGAAATCCGCGAATCTGGGGTAGAGCTGCTTCAGACGAGTGTGGGGCATGGTGAAGAGCTTGGCCCAGTGCGGGCGCGCGTTGAAGGGCGCGAGCACCTCTTCGATGAGCGGAAGCACCTGCCTGACTCCCTCCCATTCGGGTTTCCAGGTGAAGTGCAGAGCCATGGAATCGCGCCGGTAGGCCATGCTCATCCAGAGGTTGTCGGCCGCGATGGTGCGCAATTCGCTGATCAAGAGAAGAGGTGTTATGCGGTGGCGCAACTGCTCGACCGCAAGAATCGCCTGATAGCCGTGCTCGCGTGGAACGAAGTACTCGGTCTGGAGCTCGGCCCCGCTGGAAGGTGTGAAGTTTATGCGGAAGTGCGGCAGGCGGTCGTACCATGGGCCCGGAATCCCCTGCTGGTCGGTGCAATTCTCGGCGGAATGGCCGGTGAGGGGATGAAGTTTGGTCTTCTGGAGGGTGGCGCCGTAGAAGAGAGCTGGCAGATGCGGGGCTGCCTTGCCGGAGACTCTCTGCTTCAGCCAGACCTGCGTGGCCCGATGGTTTTGCCAATCAGTGAAAAGACTGACGCTATAGCCGGAGGCGAAGATCGCATCGAGGTTATGCTCCAACTGAGAGAAGGATAGATTCTCATATACGACCTGCGCAATCTCGAAGGTGGGCACCACGTCGAGGGTGATGCTGGTGATGACGCCCAGAGCGCCGAGACCGACTACGCTGCCGGCGAACTGATCGAGGTCGCCGGCTCTGGAGAGCGAAAGCATGTCGCCTGAAGAGTTGATCAGTTCGAAACCAGCGACGGCAGTGGAAAGATTGCCGTTGTGGATACCGGACCCGTGGGTAGCGGTGGCGCAGGCGCCCACAACGGAGACGTGAGGAAGCGAAGCAAGATTGTGGACCGCAAAGCCCTGGGAATCGAGCCAAGGTGCGAGCTTGGCGTAGGTAACGCCGGCTCCGACTGTAACGGAGCGCTCCGCTCTGTTGAGTGTCATCCGATCGAGGCGCTTAAGCGAAATCTGATCGCCGCGGGTATCGGCGATGTTGTTGAAGGAGTGGCCGGCCCCCAGAGCCTTCGAGTGGGGAAGGCTCCTGACGAGTTGTTGGAGATCCTGGATGGTGGTGGCCTGATCCAAATGGGCGGCGCGATACGTGTAGTTCCCCGCCCAGTTCGTTCGCGGGACTTCGGCGGGTGCGGCGTTGGAGCCTAGCTCGGCGGATGTGAGGCGCGAAGCCATGGCGCCGGCCACGAGGGCACCCGAGGCCTTCAGGAATTGCCGCTTGTCCATGAGCGCCACCTCTTTCTCCGCACTATACATACCTGATGTACAGAGGATGAGCACAGGCGGCCGAAGACTTTAGCTGTACGCACTGTGTCAATCGCAACGAGAGATCGGCAGTTTTCAAACCGGCCGCTTATTTGTGGCGCTCACTGGCCAGATAGTCATTGATGGCCTTCTGCCAATGTTCGCCACTCGTCCGATCAGCATCACCGAGTGACTGCACATCCTCATTCGCTTCAGTCGTGAGGGCCGTACGCGTGTAGACCACCTGCACTTCGGTGCTGTTCGCGGCGAGCGGTTCGAAGCGCACATCGATCTGGGTCACCACCATGTCCGGGATGAAGTACACATACTGGAAGTGCCGCGCATCAACATCGAACAGCGTATTGAGCCACACAGCGGTGTGGGCGCCGTGCGCAACCGTGAAGACCACTCCTTGCACATCCTCATCGGAGTGTGGGCCGGGCTGGGGATACAAGAATTGCGGATTCCAGTGGGCTCCGGCCCAACTCCGCTCGCCGTTTGGTCCAAACAGCGGCGCTGTGTCCTGATAGGACGCATGTACCGTCAGTTTGAAGCTGTTGCGCACGTGGGTCAGTGCCGCGGCTGTTCGGAGATCCGACGATGATTGTGAGTGGAGAGGGAACATCCCTGCAAACATCAACGCAACCATTCCTGCTTGAGCCATTTTCATCGCTTGCGCTCCTTGAGCTGGTGACTGTCAGAGGCGTTCAAGGTCATGCCGTAGATCTTCTTGAACTGCTCGATCTCTTTCAAGGTTTGCGGGGAGAAGGGGCTCTTGCCTTCAAAGGCATGCAACACAACCCCCTCCAGCAGGTCGCCGAGGCTCATGTCCCTAAGCTCGGCCACGGCCTTCAGCACCTTCAACATGCGCTTCTCCAGCCGCACTCCGGTCTGTACTCTTTCAATCTCGATGGCCATCGGTCTCCCTATTGTTCGGTACAAATGTACCACGGTACATGATAAATGCCAGATCCGCATCGCCTGGGGCCGGGTAGCTTGCCTGTGGGTCGAATCGCGCGGATTTCTGGCCGGGTTTTCCTCAGTCTGCACTGATCTCCACCGTTCCGCGTGGCCTCGGCAAGCCCGGAAGCATCCCGGATGCTCGGCCTGGAGAACTAGAATGGAGGTACCCCATGGCAGAGTTCACGCACCTCCATCTCCATACGGACTATTCGCTGCTGGACGGCGCCTGTGATGTCGAAAAGCTGGTGACGCGGGTCGATTCGATTGGTCAGCAGGCCGTCGCGATCACGGATCACGGCAATATTTATGGCGCGGTGCACTTCTTCAACGCCGCCAGGGCGCAAGGCATCAAGCCCATCCTTGGCTGCGAGCTGTACGTTTGCAAGAAGGACGATCATCGCGCGGACCCGCAAGGCGACGATTACAACCATCTGCTGGTGCTGGCTGAGAACGAAGAGGGCTATCGCAACCTGGTCCGCATCACCTCGGAGGCTTCGCTGCACGGCTTCTATCGCAAGCCGCGCATCAGCAAAAAGTATCTGGCGGAACATGCGGCTGGGTTGATCGGCTTCTCCGGCTGCCTGGCGGGCGAGCTATGCGAGAACCTGATGGCGGGCAAGTACGACGCCGCGCGCACCTCCGCCGCTCAGTATCAGGACATCTTCGGCAAAGGCAACTTCTTCCTGGAGATTCAGGACCAGGGACTGGAGTTGGAGAAGAAGATCCATGCCGACCTGTTCCGGCTGGAGAAGGAGCTGGGCATCCCGCTGGTTGCGACCAACGACAGCCACTATCTTTGCGAAGACGATCACCATGCGCACGGGGTGCTGCTGTGCGTGCAGACGGCTGGGTCCATCCACGACCCGAAGCGCTTCAAGTTCGACTCCGACCAGTTCTACGTAAAGAGCGCGGACGAGATGGAGAGGCTTTTCTCCCATGCCCCGGAGGTGGTGAGCCGCACGATGCAGTTTGCCGAGCGTTGCTCGCTCAAGCTGAACAAGGTGGACAATCCCTTCCCAGAGTTTGCCGTACCGGCCGGGCACACCATCGACAGCTACTTCGAGCAGGTGTGCCGCGAGGGATTTGAAAAGCGGCTGCAGACCTCCATCCACCACCTGGAAGAGCGCGGGCTGCGACGCAAGACCATCGCCGAGTACCGGGAGCGGCTGGAGCGCGAACTCGACTGCATCAAGCAGATGAAGTTTCCCGGCTACTTTCTCATCGTCTGGGACTTCATTCGCTATGCGCGGGAACACGACATTCCCGTGGGGCCGGGGCGGGGCTCGGCGGCGGGATCGCTAGTGGCCTATGTGATGGAGATCACCGACATCGATCCGTTGCAGAACGAGCTGCTGTTCGAGCGCTTTCTCAATCCGGAACGCGTGTCGATGCCGGATATCGATATCGATTTCTGCATGAACCGCCGTGGCGAGGTGATCGATTACGTTACGCGGAAGTATGGGCGGGAGCAGGTAGCGCAGATCATCACCTTCAATACCATGGCGGCCAAAGCGGCAATTAAGGATGTGGGCCGCGCGCTGGACATGCCGTATGGCGATGTGGATCGCATCGCAAAGCTGGTTCCGGCAACCATCGGTATCACGCTCGAGAAGGCGCTCCGGGACTCGCACCAGCTCCAACAGGCGTATGAATCCGACCCGCAGGTGAGGGAACTGGTCGACACGGCCCGCAAGCTGGAAGGCCTGGTGCGCGGCGCGGGCGTGCATGCCGCGGGCGTGGTGATTGCGCCCACGGCGCTGACGGAGCTGGTGCCGCTCGTCCGGTCAAAGAACGAAGAGATCGTAACCGCGTACGACATGAAGGCGGTTGAGAAGATGGGCCTGCTCAAAATGGACTTTCTTGGGCTGACCACGCTGACGGTGATCGACGACTGCCTGAAGCTGATCAAGCGTAACCAGGGCATCACGCTGGATATGGCGACCGTTCCGCTGGATGACCAGCGCACCTACGAGGAGATCTTCCATAAGGCGCTGACTTCGGGCGTCTTCCAATTCGAATCCGGGGGCATGCGCGATGTGCTGCGCCGCTACAAGCCGCAGTGCGTGGAAGATCTGACGGCATTGAATGCGCTCTATCGGCCGGGGCCGATCCAGGGCGGGATGATCGACGATTTCATTGAGCGCAAGTGGGGCCGGCGCGAGGTGAGCTATGACATGCCGGAGCTGGAGAAGATTCTGAAGGAGACGCTCGGGGTCATCGTGTATCAGGAGCAGGTGATGCAGATCGCCAACGCGCTGGCAGGCTACTCGCTGGGCGAAGCCGACCTGCTACGCCGTGCGATGGGCAAGAAGGACTCCGCCGAGATGGCCAAGCAGCGCGAACGCTTCGTGGCCGGCGCGAACCAACGCAAGCACCCGAAGGACAAGTCGGCGCGCATCTTCGACCTGATGGAGCAGTTCGCGGGTTACGGCTTCAATAAATCGCATTCGGCGGCGTACGCGCTGCTGGCGTATCACACCGCTTACTTGAAGACACACTATCCCATCGAGTTCATGGCGGCGCTGCTGTCCTCTGAGATTTCAAAGCCGGAGAATGTGGTGAAGTACATCAGCGAATGCCGCGAGATGGCGATCGCGGTCGAGCCTCCTAACGTGCAGGTGTCGGACGCCGATTTCACCCCCGACGCGCGCGTGATCCGCTTTGGGCTCACAGCCATCAAAAACGTGGGCCGGAATGCGATCGATTCCATTCTGGCGGCCCGGAAAAAGCTGCAGGAGGAAGAGCAACGTGGCTTCGCGTCGCTGTGGGAGTTCTGCGAGGTGGTCGATCTGCGCCTGCTGAACAAGCGCGTGATCGAGTCACTGATCAAAGCGGGCGCGCTGGACAGCTTTGGCAAGCGTGGGGCGCTGATGGCGGCGGTCGACAAAGCGATGGAGCGCGCGCAGAAGGCGCAACGCGACACGGCGGCAGGCCAGCACGGCCTCTTTGGCGCGCTTGCCGGCATCTTTGACGATGCGCCGGTTGCAGGCACGCACGCGGTCGACCCGCTGCCCAATGTACCCGACTGGGATGAGAACCAGCGACTGCAGGCGGAGAAGGAGGTGCTGGGCTTCTTCGTCTCGGGTCATCCGATGGACAAGTATGCGGATAAGCTCAAGAATCTGCGCGCGGTGGATACGGCGACCGCGCTTGAGATGAAGCCGGCTCCTCCGCCAACACGGCGGGGGCAGCAAAACACCGAAAGCGATATTGCCATCGCCGGCGTCATTGTGGGATTGAAGGTTGCCAAGTCCAAACGGTCGGGCGAACTGTACGCGCAGGCGTCGCTTGAAGATACAGTTGGCAAGATCGACCTGATCTGCTTTCCCAAGGATTACGCCAAATTAGCCGAGCTGCTGAAGATCGATGTGCCGGTGCTGGTGAAGGGGCAACTGCGGGCGGAGGAAGATGCCGCGCCCAAGCTGTGCCTCTCATCGATTCAGGCGCTCGAAGACGTCAAGGTCAGACTGCCGCAGAGCGTACGCATCAAGGTGACGCTCGATCGCGCGACCGATCAGACGCTCATCTCGTTGCACGAGATGATCCAGGGGGCACCCGGGCCGGGCCGGTTGATGATCAATCTGGAGCAGCGGGGCGAATTCGTCGCAATGCTCGAACCGGAGGGCATTACCGTCGGCGCGGACCGTGGCTTCATCGAGCGCGCGGAACAGCTCCTCGGTCGCGGCGCGGTGCAGGCGATCGAGGAGTAAGGTGCGAAGCCAGACGCCTGTTGGACCACTTCCAGGCTTAAGCTGACAACTTAGCGTAACCAAAACACAAGGAGCGGGTCAGGCAGGAATGCCCGACCCGCTCCTTGGCTTTGTCTTGTTCCCTTACTGCGTCGTGAGCTGACCGGTCGCGGTGAAATGTGCTCCATTGGGCAGCGTCCCGGAGATCGTGATATTGCCCCCCGAGACTCCGGTCACGTCCGATCCGGCGGTCAGACTTAATTTTCCGGTCGCCTTCGCCGTGGTCCCATTTGTAAACGCGGAGATCAGCGAGACATACACCGGGAAAGTCACCGTGGGCGCACCGGTTGGCGGAGGCAACGGTCCTGTCGTCACCTTGCTGAACATGTAGGCACCGGCGTCGCTGGGCCCGGCCAGAAGACGGGGTGAGCCTGCCAGATCGTAGATGACCTTTGAGATACCGATGCCACCTCCGACCGCTGGGCTGTTTGCCACTGGATGATAGCTGGCATCCACCACGCCGCTCGGACCCTTCAGGACAACAACATCCTTCGTGCTGGTGACGAGCCGAGAGTCGGAGTCCCGGCTGTACAGAACTTCGCCGGGGTTCTGGACAACCAGATTACCGGCTGTTTTGACAAGAGGAGAGCCGCTCTGGACGGTGAACGCACCAGCGGTGCTTCCTCCCGCAGGGCCGCAATCCGCAACCGTGTTGTCCCACCAGTCCATCTCTCCACCGGACGCGCCATAGCCGAGGCTGGCGATGCAGGCATAGTTTGGCAGGCCATCGCTGGTGCCACCCAGTCCCACGTGATAGACGAGGTTGTTATAGGCGAGCACCGGGCCCTGGGTCGCATCCACGGTGGAGAAGTTGATGCCATCGCACTCCTGTCCATGGATGACGTTGTCGTGAACGATGAGATCGTACTGCGGCGAACCCGACGTTGAGTAGAACTGCACACCTCGGCAGCTTTTATTGTTCTGGATAAGATTCCAACCCACTTCGATGTGATTGGAGTTCGTCGTGGCGTAGAAGGAATGATAGTACTTTGTGCCGCCCGCACCGGAGTCGTGCAGATTGTTGCCGAGAAACTTGACGTTGGAAGACTGGTCGACTAGCACGACGCCTGACAGGCCGCCGCCATTTGGCACCTGGATATCATTGCCAACGATGCGCCAGTACTGCGAACCCGTGACTTCGAGCGCTTCATTTCCACCGCGGATGTGAAGGTTGGCAAATACCAGGCCGTTGTAGTTATCGCCCTGCACATCCGGATTGCGAATGCCGAACTCCGGCCCCGAGGCGCTCCCGACGGTTACGGTTGCGCCGGGATAGCCCACCAGCGCGACCGGATTCGCCAACGTGCACCGTTTCTGTACGGAGAGCGCCGCATTGTAGTTATCTTCTCCGGTCGTCTTGACGCCGTTTTCCGCATACACAATATCGCCGCAGTTGGCCTTATTGAACGCATAGGGAATGGTCCCCCAGGGAGATACCTGCGACCCTGCAGCGTTATCTGATCCATTTACCGCAACGTAATAAATGCGTCCGCTGCGAACGGAGAAGGGAAGGCTGTTCGATTGTCCAACCGTTATCGATCCGCCTGACACATTCGGAACCACGAAGCTGATCTGGGACGGCGACGATTGAATCGTCTGCGCCTGCTGACCGTTCACCTTGGCAACA
>JBPCNO010000090.1:0-18620 GCA_051001135.1 Acidobacteriaceae bacterium | reverse complement strand
GTGAAGGGCTATGCCAAGCACGAGGAGACAGTGTTTGGCGACATCGCGAATGCGCGGGCGGGACTGCTGAATGCGCGCGATCCGCAGTCCAAGATCCAGGCGAACGGGCAGTTGGATTCGGCGCTGGGCCGGCTGCTGGCGTTGTCGGAGAACTATCCCGACCTGAAGGCGAACCAGAACTTCCTGAGCCTGCAGGACCAATTAGAGGGAAGCGAGAACCGGATAGCGGTGGAGCGCAGGCGGTACAACGAGACGCTGCGCGACTACAACACCTTCATCCGGCAGTTTCCTAACAGTATCTGGGCCAACATGGCGGGATTCCATCCGAACAATGCTTACTTCGAGGCGACGCCTGCTTCGCGGACTGCGCCCACGGTGAAGTTCTAACGCCTGCGGAGTGGGTAATGGAAACGCAGATCCTTCGACTCCACCTTCGGTTACGCTCAGGATGATAGTGGGTGCGCTGGGTGGATGGGATGCGCCTTGCGACGCATGGCCCACCCTTTGCGCGTGGATGGTGCGAAGGACGTTGAGTTTGGTGTGGCGCAAAGAATGGGGCACCCGGTCTGCGGTGGAAACTAGCTGGCGAGAGCGATGTTGGAACGGGGGCTGGGATAGGGAAGAAAGATGCGGAAGACGGAGCCGGAGCACCCGGGGCACTGCGAAGAGCGGACGCGGATCGATCCGCCGTGGCGCTCGATGATGTCGCGACTGATCCAGAGTCCGAGACCCGAGCCTTCGCTGCCCTTGGTGGAGTAGAAGGCGTCAAAGAGCCGGCGCAAGGTGTCCGGGCTCATGCCGTTTCCAGAGTCGGCGATAGTGAGAAAGACGCCCGAGGCGCCGGAAACTGGATGAGCGCCGGGGCGCTCACGCACCATGATACGGCCGCCCGGGTGGCTGGCATCGATGGCGTTGCCGATCAGGTTCGCGATGACCTGGCGGATCTCACCCGGTTGGCAGAGCACGGGTTCCGAGCCGGAAAAACTGCGTTCGACGGCGATACCGCCAGTAACCAGCCGGCTGTGATACAGGGTGAGGACGGTCTCGAAGATGTCTCCGATCGATGTCGCCACGGGCGACTTGCTCTGACGTTGAAAGCGCAAGGTCTGTGCGGTCACCGCGGCCACGCGACGCAGCTCCGATTGCGCCAATTCCAGCAGGTCCCGCTGAGAGCTGTTCAGCTCTCCCCGCTCCATCAAATAGAGACAGTTGGTCACGGCTTCGAGCGGATTGTTGATCTCGTGTGCGATGGAAGCGGTGAGCCGTCCCACCGTCGCGAGCTTCTCGCTGCGGAAGATGGCGGATTGGGCCATCTTGCGTTCATGAATATCGGCGCTGGTGCCGAACCAGCGGACGATGGCACCGCTCGCATTGCGCAAGGGATAGGCCCGGCCCAGGAACCAGCGGTATTCCCCGTCTTCGCGGGCAAAACGGAACTCAGTCTCAAAGCTGGCGCCCGTCTCGAGTGAACGCTGCCACCGTTGGCTCACGCGTTCGAGGTCTTCGGGATGCACGAGCTCGCGCCAGCCATCGCGCAGCAGGGTGGCGACGGGACGACCGCTGTAGGTTTGCCACCGCTGGTTCATGTAATCGACGCTACCGTCAGGGAGAGCGGTCCAGACCAGATGTGGGTTGCCCTCATTGATCTGCAGGAGTTCGTCAGCGTGCTGCTGGAGCTCGGCGCTGACGGCCTGGTGGGCCTGCAGCGTCTCCCGCATCTCCAGTTGACCGCGACGGGAGCGCAGGGCCGCCTGCACCGCGCTGATCAGGGTGTGGGGATGGACGGAGCTGTGAAGCAGAATTGCGGTGGTCAGCCCCAGGTTCTGCTGTGCCCGTCTGAACTCACCATTTCCGGATTGAGGCTGTTCCTCGGCGGGGAGCACCACCAGGAGCGGGAAGTCCGACCATGGCTGCTGATCAGCGAGCCATTGACGGAGGAGCTGAAGCTCCTGGGCGGGAATCGCATCGTGCACGAACAGCAGAGCGCCGGTCTCATCGGAGTGCTGAGCCAGGGCGTCTTTGATCGAAGCCAACGGAGTCACCTGAATGCCGGCAGAGGCGACGCTCTCCATCAGCCGCTTGCCGGTATCACCGGTGGAGGCGACGAGGAAGAGAGTTTGTCCGGATTTCGGATGAATCATTCCTGCCCCTTAACCTGTCCTCTGCCCTGCTCGTCCTCACAGGAACGCGTTGCGCGAATCCCGCAGTTCTTACTGGGATGCAACTTTTGTTTATACGAGCACATGCTTACCATGGCTCTGCCAAAGCTCGCTGTCTTCTGCGGGCAAGTAGATAATGCGCAAAGGAAAAGGCTGCCTTGATGCAAGGCAGCCCGGGGTGGATCGGAGTGCAAGGACGTCAGGAGCGGGCAAAGGAGCCGATGGCGCTGGCTTCGTCATCCTTGACATCGAAGACGGTGTAGAGCTTGGTGATCTGCAACAGATCGTGGACCTTGCGGGTGAGGTTGAGCAGTTTGAGTTCGCCGCCCTGGTTCTTGACTGTGGTGAAGGCGCTGACCAGTTCGCCGATGCCTGAACTGTCGATATAGGTAACGTTGCCGAGGTTGAGCAGGATCTGCTTCTGCCCTTTGGAAAGCAGGTCGCGGACCATATCACGCAGCGTAACGCTGCCCTCGCCTAGAGTGATACGGCCGTTCAGATCGAGAACGGTGACGCCGTCTACCTGACGGGTCGTGATTTTGACGCTCACGTAAAGCCTCCTTATGAGATGAACAGCGAAGATGAGAGCAATTTGACCAGGCCCGTGCGGCGCAATTTCTTTCCAGGCAGCCGTTCGTTGTGGAAGAGCTGCGTTGATTCCGTCTTTACGTCTACGCCCATGGTGAAGGTGCTCTAAGCCGAGGGAAGATGTTTGGTCAGGGTGAGCTCGGTTCCGGGATGGGTTTGGCGGAACTGCACGTCATCCATGAACGTTCGCATGAGAAAGATGCCGCGGCCGGAGCCGCGGAGAAGATTTTCCGGCGCCAGGGGATCCGGGAGCGTGTCGGGATTGAGACCGGCACCCTGATCGGTGATGCGGATGACCAGAGCATCCGGTGTGGTCTCAAAGGTCGCGGTCACGCGCTTGTCGGGACTGTAGGCGTTTCCGTGCAGGACGGCATTGATGGCGGCCTCGCGCGCGGCCATGGAGATGCGGAAGACGGTGTCTTCATCGAATCCGGCCTTCTGGGCCATCTCCTCAGCCTTCTGCTCCAGGAGGTTGACACTCTCGAGCGAGGAATCCAGCGTGTAGTTGATAGGACCTGTTCCTGATCGTGTCAATCGTCCTTCCTCGTTTGTGGGCATGATGAAAGACCTTGTGAACCCTGAAAGTGCCGTGTCGGCAGTGTGCTTGCGGGTTGCCGTGCGTGTCAAGGCGGGAGTGCAGGTCTCAACTTTTAGGTCCTGGCTCTTGGCTTCCAGCTTTTAGCTTCCAGCTCTTGCACTTGCTGCGGGAATATCGCCGCGACGGGTGCAGGCCATTACTTTGGTGATCGAACGGGGGAAAATCCGCAACCTGTTTCGCCGCGGCGTGTTCGAGCATGCAGTCAGGTCAGCAGTGCAACACCATGACGAAGCCAGACCGGAGGATAGAACGGATGAGAACGACTTTTACCAAGAGTGCGATGGCAGCGGCGATTTTATGTGCAGCGGGCGCGACAGCGGGCTGGGCACAGACGGCAGCGGCGCCGGCGAACGGCAAGACCATTCAGCAGCGAAAGGAAAACCAGCAGAACCGGATCGCGCAGGGCGTGAAGAGCGGACAGTTACGGCCTGGAGAGACGGCGCGGCTGGAGCGGCGCGAAGCTTCCATCAACCGCGAAGAACGAGGAATGCGGCGGGCCGACAACGGGCATCTTACGCAGGCAGACCGTGCTGCCCTGACCAAGCAGCAGAATCACGTGTCCAATGCGATCTATCGCGATAAACACAACGCGGCCACGCAGTAGGCCAGGGATCAGGGGTCAGGATTCAGGGATCAGGGATCAGGGGGGCAGGAATCCGGGGCTCAGGCCTGAGGCAGCGGCGAGGAAGGCGGGCATCTCTGCCGAGAAGCCATCTGCCGGTTGCGCAGCACGCCTTTGCTAGGATGGCATCTACACGCACAGCTCCTGACTCCTGATCCTGACCCCTGATAGCTGAGCCCTGATAGCTGAGCCCTGCATGCGCATCATTCCCAAGCACGAGAGCAGCATGACATTGCTCGAAGGCACGAGCGTCACCGACGCGCATGGCCTGCTGTGCGGCAAGGTGGTGGACGTGGCGGTGGCGACAGGCAGCGATGCCGGCAGCGTAGTGGGCCTGATCCTAAAGACTCCCGAGGGACGGCGGCTTCTGGAGATGCGGCAGCTCACTGTCAGCGCGGAAGGCGAGTTTGCGTTGCGGGCGCAGGAGACGCTGCAGCCGATCGGCGGCAGCGAGACCTTCCTGCTGCTGCGCAGTGACCTGGTCGATCGGCAGATCATCGACGTCCATGGACGCAAGGTGGTGCGCGTCAACGATGTGGACCTGAGCTGGCACACGGAGAGCGGACAAACCGGGTTGCACGTGACGCAGGTAGAGGTGGGCATGCGCGGGGCGATGCGCCGGCTGCTGCGGGGCGCACTGCCCGCGGCGCGCGTGGACGCGATCGCCCGCCGCTTTCCACCGCGCATTATTCCCTGGGAGTTCGTGGATGTGATCGAGGTGGATCCGGCGCGGCGGGTCCGGCTGAAGATCGAGCATGCGCGGCTGGCGCAACTGCATCCTTCCGACATCGCCGACATTCTGGAAGATCTGGCCCCGGCAGAGCGCGAGGCGGTCTTCCACTCGCTCGGGGAAGAGGTGGCGGCGGATGCGCTGGAAGAGGTGGAGCCGCGGCTGCAGCGGACGCTGATCGCTTCGCTCGATTCCGAACGGGTCGCCGATATTGTCGAGGAGATGGATCCGGGAGCGGCGGCCGATCTGCTGGCGGAGCTCTCCGAGGAGCGTTCCGACGCGATTCTGGACCACATGGAGCCGGAGGAGCGCCAGGAGGTGGAGGAGCTGCTGGAGTTCCGCGAAGACTCCGCCGCCGGCCGCATGACAACCGACTTTGTCGCCGTTCCAGTGGAGGTGTCGGTCGCGCATGCGATCGATGCGCTGCGCGACTTCGAAGGGGACCGGGAGACGGTGACGGCGGTCTATCTGATCGATGAGCATCGCGTGCTGAAGGGCGCGATCCCGCTCGCGCGGCTGCTGCTGGCCGAGCCCGCAACGCAGCTTTCGGCGCTGGCGGAGACGCACGTGATCAGTTGCCGCGTGGATACGGATGAAGACGATGTCTCCGAGCTCTTCGATAAGTACAACCTGCACGCGCTGCCCGTGCTGGATGCCGCCGACAAGCTGGTGGGCGTGGTCGAGGCGGACCATGTGATTGCGTTTCTGCGCCAGCGGCGCTAGAGACTGCGCCAGCGACGGCTAGGGACGTGGTCGCGGGGAAGCTCGCAAACATAACGAAAACTGAATGGAAATTATCGTGGCCTTCCACCCTTCCCCTTCGACTACGCTCAGGGTCAGGATGGGGCACCCGGATTTTGTGGCCGGGGTGAGTCATTTGAACTGCTGAACCGCCGAACACCGCGCGATGTCCTGTCCTGAGCGACCCGCGTCTGACGGCGAAGCACCACCGTCCGCGGCATTCAGCGCTTCGCGGGATGATCTGATATGTTCGCCAACAGCGGACATGGCTGTCCTCCCGCTGACGAGACCCGTAGCGCCCAATTCCAGAACTGCAAAGATGCCTGGCATGTTGAGACGGTGGCAAACCCGGATCCTGATCTTTCTTGCGGTCCTGGGGCCGGGTTTCATCACCGCGAACGTCGACAACGACGCGGGCGGCATCCTGACCTATTCCCAGGCGGGGGCGCAGTACGGCTACGGGCTGCTGTGGACGATGCTGCCGATTACGCTCGCGCTGATCGTGGTGCAGGAGATGTGCGCGCGCATGGGCGTGGTGACGGGCAAGGGGCTGAGTGACCTGATCCGCGAGGAGTTCGGCCTGCGCTGGACCGCGCTGATGATGCTGCTGCTGGTGGTGGTGAACTTCGGGCTGGTGGTGACGGAGTTCATCGGCATCTCAGGCAGCCTGGAACTGTTTCACATCAGCCGCTATATCTCGGTACCGGTGTGTGCCTTGCTGGTATGGCTGCTGGTGGTGCGCGGCGACTACAAGAGCGTCGAGAAAGTCTTCCTCTCCGCGAGCCTGTTCTATATCGCGTACATCATCACCGGCGTGCTCTCCGGTCCAAGCTGGCGGGAGGCGATGCTGGCCACGGTGCACCTGCCGCCGCGCACCGCCTGGAGGAGCCGGCCGTATCTGTTCATGGTGGTGGCGGTGATCGGCACTACCATCGCGCCGTGGATGCAGTTTTACCTGCAGGCGTCGGTGGTGGAAAAGGCCATCGACATCAAGAACTACGCGGCTTCGCGGCTGGATGTGATCGTCGGGTCGCTGTTCACGGATATCGTGGCCTGGTTCATCGTGGTGGCCTGCGCGGCGACGCTGTACGTGCACGGGATGGGCGCCATTACGGTGCCCTCGGAAGCAGCCGAGGCGATGAAGCCGCTGGCGGGTAAGTACGCGTTTCTGCTGTTCGCCGTCGGCCTGTTCAACGCATCCTTCTTCGCTGCCTCCATCCTGCCGCTATCGACTGCGTTCACGGTGTGCGAGGGTTTGGGGTTTGAATCAGGCGTCGATAAGAGCTTCAAGGAGGCGCCGTTCTTCTACTGGCTCTATACGCTGCTGATTGCGGGGGGCGCGGGCGTGGTGTTGCTGCCGCGCATTCACCCCATGCGCGTGGTGGAAGTGACGCAGGTGCTCAGCGGGGTGCTGCTGCCGATCGTGTTGATCTTTATGCTGCTGCTGATCAATCGCAAGGACCTGATGGGCAAATACGTGAACTCGCACTGGTTCAATGTGGTGGCGTGGATGACGGCGGTGGTGGTGATTGTGCTTTCAGTGGCGATGATGTTCGGAGGTGAATAAGGTGCTGCCGCCGTTTTGTCGGGCAGAGGATGCGCCTGGCGGCGCATGACCCACCCTTTGCGCTTGGAAGCTGCGGAGGACGCTGGGTTCGATGAGGCGCAAAGAATGGGGCACCCCAAGATGCGGTGGCACCAGAGTTTGCTTAGACCGGGGCACCTGGGATGGGATTAAAGCAGCTTGCCGTTGGCGAGATCGCGGACGAGGTCGCGGTCGGCGGTGAGGAAGTCGAACTGCGGCAGCCCGCGCAAGGGGCACCAGCGGATGTCCTGGAAGATGCGGTTGGTAAGCTCGCCGGCAAACCGATGCACGGCGAAGAACTGGAGGTCCACGGCGCCCCCGTTGCGATAGTGATGGCGGATGTGGGCGACGCGCGAGCCTACGATGGCGGTGATGCCAAGTTCCTCATCGAGTTCGCGGCGCAGGGCCTCTTCGGCGGTTTCGCCGGACTCTATCTTGCCGCCAGGAAACTCCCATTTGGAGGCCATGGGCTGATCGGGGCGGCGCTGGCAGATGAGCACTTCATCGCCGCGCAGGATGAGTGCGGCGACCACCAGGCGCAATGTCTTTCCGGGCTGCCCATTGAGTTGTGTCTGATCTGGCACGTCTCTTCAGTGTAGATGGATGCCGGTTAGGAAAGCTTCGCGGAGATACGGCGGGGAGATTCAGTTTCGCCGAACCCACAACCGCCGAAGTGACAACCGTGGATGGCGACGGCGAGCTGGCGCAGGCCGCAGAACAATGTGGGCGCGGGCGTGTTGAGGAACTCGTCCTGGATGCAAAAGCAATTCCGTTCCCGCACGGCGCGCAGTCCGCTCCAGCCGCGCTTTTCGATGACACGCTCGAGCGGCACGCGGTCGCCGGCGCCGCACCAGGCGAAGACCAGCACATCGGGATCGGCTGCGGCGATGGCGTCGAGGTCGGCGTGTGCGCCCGGAGTTCCCAGGAAGCGGGCCCCCGCAGCCTGAACCAATTCCGCAACCCATGGCTGAGAGTGAATGGCGGGCTTGCCCCATTCCTCGCAATAGACCAGCGGGTGCAAGCCAGTCTGGCTGCTGAGTTCCGCAGCGCGCGCGGTAATGACGGAGATCTCGCTGCGCATCTTCGCGATGAGTCTGGCAGCGGCGGTGGAACGATCGACGACTGCACCCAGCAGGCGGATGTCGCTTTCTACATCGGCCAAGGTGTGTGGAGCCAGCGTGAGCACGGCGCATCCTGTTTTGAGGATCGCGGCGAGCGTCTCCAGGCGGTAGGGAACGGAGGCGATGACCAGGTCCGGCTGCTGCGCGAGGATCTGCTCGGTGGTCGCGGTCCAGGAGTCGGCGATGACGGGGATGGCGCGAGCGCGGAGTTCGGGCACCGCTTCGACACAATAGCGGGTGCAGGCGACGATGGAGGAAGCTGCGCCGAGCTGGTCGAGCACGATCGAGATACTCGGCTGCAGCGCGACGATCCGCATGGTATGCGGAGCCGCTGGGCTAGTGAGCGAAGCGGGTTCCGGCGCGGGGCTCGTCTCAGGCGCTTGGATCGGGGAGGATGGCATGGGGATAGTAGATGGGCCAGTGCCGCTCGCTGGCAAACTCCACCAGGGCGGGTGTGGGATTGACGGCAAAGGGGCTGTGCGCAATCGCGAGCATGGCCGCGTCGTGGATGGAGTTGCCGAAGACGGCGTCCGGGTGGGAGAGGCCGACGCGCTCCAGCGCGAGCGCTTTGCCCTCGTCCGTGGGAACGTCCAGCAGCCGGCTGGTAACGCGCCCGGCATCGACCGCGACGCGCGCGCAGAGCACGCGCTCGGGCGGGATGCCGAAGTCGCGCACGCCCTCTTCGATGACCCAGTTGTTGGTGGAGGAGACGGCCCATATTTCGCAACCGTTGGCGCGCAGTTCTGCGATCAACTGTTCCAGTTCGGGAAAGATACGCGCCTCGACGTGACGACGGAAGAAGCGCGCGGCGGCCACGCGCATTTCGGACTCTTCGAGCCCAGTGTAAAGTTGCACCATCTCTCCGCAGATGGCGATTTCGGAGAGCTGACCGGCGCGGTAGAGGCGGTACCGGGAATCAATCCAATCGCTGGCGTTGCGGGAGACGAGGCCGGTCTCGAGCGACCACACCATGAACTCGTACCCGGCGTCACCGCTCCACAGCGTGCCGTCGCAATCGAAGACGGCGGTGCGCGGCGCACTGGAGAGTACGGCCTGTTGAAAGCGGCCGGTGGAAAGACGCAGATGTTCAGTCGAGGTCTGGGTCAAGCGGTGGGACGCTCCTGTGTCTATGATACTGGGTCTGGTATGGACGTGGGGTGATGAGAGGGCGCATGGAAGAGGGGCACCGGAGGCGAAGGATGACGCGACGAACGATGGCGCTGACGCTGCTGAGTTCGGGACTGGTGTGGGCCGGGCTGAGCGCGGTGGCATGGTGCGCGGAGAGGCCGCAGATGCACACACGCCGCGCGTACAACGGATTCGACCGCAACGATTACCCCGGAGATGCGCTGCTGGATGGTCTGCGGGCGAGCTTCAGCTACGCCGGGTACTGGCTGAACGCGCCGCCGGGGGAGAAGGCGACGAGTTGGACGGGCAAGCGGGAGTTGCTGCGGCAGAAGGGATTCGGGTTTCTGATTTTGTTCAACGGGCGGCTGTATGCGCAACTGAAAGGAAAAGATGCGGCGGCGCTGGGCCGCGCGGATGCGCAGGGAGCCGTAGCCGCGGCGCAGCGCGAGGGCTTTCCCCGGGGCGCGATGATCTTCCTGGATCAGGAAGAGGGAGGACGCCTGCTGCCGGAGCAGATGGCGTACGTGCTGGCCTGGGTGGATTTCGTGCGGCGGCTGGGATGGCGCTCGGGGGTGTATTGCTCGGGCATCGAGGTGCAGCAGGGCGGCGCGGCCAGCACCGATCCTAGAAGCACGGCCGAAGATCTGGAGCGGCAGGCGGGATCGTGGAAGATACCGCTGTGGGTGGCTCGGGATGAGTGTCCGCCGTCGCCAGGCTGCGTGGTGGAGGGAAAGCCCGAGTTGCCGAGCGAGCTCGGTCTACCGGGAGCTGTGGTGTGGCAGTATGCGATGTCACCGCGCCGCGCGCAGTTCACCGCCGCGTGCCCCAGGAACTATGCGGCCGACAACAACTGCTACGCACCCGGAGTGGCGGCCAGCGCGAAGAGCTTCATCGATCTGAATGTCGCGGAATCGCCGGATCCATCCGACGGACGATGAGTGCTGGCCGCAGGGGCGGGCGCGCTGCGCGCAAGAGCAACAGCAGATCCTTCGACTGCCGACTGCGCGGAGACCATGCATGAGGTCCCACCCTGGCTTCGCTAGAATGGGGCACCCGGAGAAAGGCAACGGTGCGAATGGATGAGCTGAGCACGATGATCGATGCGAAGACGCCGTCGCTCTGGACTTCCATCAAAGAGGCGCTGCGCGGCTCGCACCAGGACTATACCGCGGGCAGCCTCAACCGGGCGATCCTGCTGCTCGCCATTCCCATGGTGCTCGAGATGGTGCTCGAGTCGCTGTTCGCGGTGGTGGATATCTTCTGGGTGGGACGGCTGGGGCCGGATGCCATTGCAACCGTGGGCCTGACCGAGTCCATGCTCACGCTGATCATCGCGGTCGGATTGGGATTGGGCATGGCCGCGACCGCGATGGTGGCGCGGCGCATCGGCGAAAAAGACCACGACGGCGCGGCGGTGGCGGCCGTACAGGGTGTGCTGCTGGGGCTGCTTTTCTCGGCGGTGATCGCGGTCCCGTGCACGCTGTTTGCGCCGCAGTTGCTGCGCCTGCTGGGAGCCACGCCGGGCATCGTCACCACTGGGGCGAACTACACCCGCATTGCCCTGGGTGGCGGCGGCGTGCTGCTGTTGCTGTTCCTGAACAACGCAATCTTCCGCGGGGCGGGCGATGCGGCTATCGCCATGCGGCTGCTGTGGGTATCGAACATCATCAATCTGATATTGGATCCCTGCCTGATCTTCGGACTCGGACCGTTCCCGCGCATGGGGGTGACCGGGGCGGCCGCGGCGACGCTCACCGGCCGCAGCATCGGCGTCCTGTACCAGTTTTACCGGCTGCTCAAAGGGACGGAACGGCTGCGCATTACGCGGCGGCAGATCCGCGTAAACGTGACGGTGATGCTGCGGCTGCTGCGGGTCGCGCTGAACGGGATCGTGCAGTTCCTGATCGCCCAGGCGAGCTGGCTGGGCCTGGTGCGCATCGTCAGCGTCTTTGGCGCGTCGGCGCTGGCTGGGTACACCATCGGGATCCGCATCATCATTTTCGTCATTCTGCCGTCGTGGGGCCTGAGCAACGCCGCGGCGACGCTCGTCGGACAAAATCTGGGCGCACGGCAGCCGGAACGCGCGGCCACTTCAGTGTGGCGCACCGGTCTGTGGAATATGGCCTTTCTGGGAACGGTGGGCGTGGGCTTCCTGTTCTTCGCGGTTCCGGTGGTGCGGCTGTTCACCCACGACGCGTCGGTGGTGCCGGTCGCCGCCGCCTGCCTGCGCATCCTGAGCTGCGGAAATATCGCCTATGCGTATGGCATGGTGCTGCTGCAGGCGTTCAACGGCGCAGGCGATACGCGTACGCCGACCCTGGTAAACCTGGTCGGCTTCTGGCTGCTGGAGATTCCGCTGGCGTGGTGGCTGGCGCTGCATACGCGGATGAAGGTGAACGGCGTGTTCCTCTCCATCGTCTTCGCGGAGGCGGTCATGGTGGCGATCAGCGTCGTGCTTTTTCGGCAGGGGCGCTGGAAACGGCAGAAGATCTAGGCGGCTGCGGCGCCGCGGGAGAAATCCGTGGCCACAAGAGACCGCAGGCGAGGGCGCGTCCTCCGGGCTGTGAACCGGTGCTCCGCCGAACGAAGTTGCTGAAGATTCCTGATTCATGCGTAATTTCGAGCCCCTTATCCGTATACACCCCGTATGTTCGAATCCGTGATGACAGTGGCGGGGACCGTGAACACCGATACGCAGCGCATTGCACGTGGTCTTCGCCACAGAGATATCGCTCTTCTGCACGCGCTGGTCGGACAGTATCAGTATCGTCTTGTTCGCTACTTCGTTTACCTGCTCGGGAGGCGCGATCCCGTCGACGATCTCGTGCAGGAAACGTGGTTGCGAGTCCTTGAGCGCGGGCGCTCCTACGACGGACAATCTCGCTTCGAGCCATGGCTATTCACCATCGCGCGCAACCTTGCCATCGACCACGGGCGCAAACGGCGGGTCTTCAGCCTCGACTCGAACGACTCTCTAGAGCAGGATCTTGAATCGCTCTCACCTGTTTCCAACGAGCCTTCGCCATTCGAGCAGGCAGCGCGAACTGAGGACGCCCAGCGTCTGGCTCACGCGCTGCAAATGTTGGAGCCCATCTATCGAGAAGCGCTTGTTCTTCGCTTCCAGGAAGACTTGTCGCTTCAGGAGATGGCCAACGTTGCCGGGGCGTCAGTTTCGACAGTATCTTCACGGATTTATCGAGGCCTCGCAGCACTGCGGGTGCAGATGGACGGAGGAGACCATGCAAGTTGATCGTCACGAATCGATCTGTCAGATCATCGACAAATCTCTTGTGGGCGGAGCCTCAGTTCAGGAGTTGCAATCTCTCCGCGAACACCTTCTCACGTGTGCTCCGTGCAGGGATTACCAGAACGTCTGCAATCGCGCGATCGCCGGCCTCGGAGATTTTTCCTTCGAGATGGATCCAGGCCTTGATCGGAAGGTCCTGGCGTCTCTCGCGCTGCGGGCGCAGCAACTGGAGGCGAAACGGCTCCATCGCCAGCAGCTCTGGTGGAGTTGCCTGATCGCCGTCATGCTCACGGTCGTTGGCTCATTCGCCGCATCGCAATTTGGCGGTCTCGCCGCTGGTCTCTTTCACGTAGAGCCCGCGCAGATGCAGTTTGGATTGACGGCCTTCTGGATCGCGCCTTCGTTGTGCGTCTGTCTGCTGTTTCTACTCTTGCCCGTGTCATTGACCGGCGGGATGAATAAGAAAGGATTGTCCTGATGAAATTCCACCAGTTTTTGAGTGTTGTGCCCAAGCCGGTGAGGACGGGGTCCTCCGTCATTGTGGTGTGCGCGGCACTCATCGGCGCTGTCGCCGCATTTGTGAAGGGAGGAGCCGGTCGAGGCTCCGCTCTTGGTGTCCCCTTTCCGGCTTCCATCGCCGGTCTCGTCATCGGCTTGCTAGCGGGCCTTGTGATGGGCGTCGTGATAGCAGTCTGGGTGCTCTGTCTGGGGTACGTCTACGGAGATGCTCGAAGGCGGAGTATGCCGCCCATCCTCTGGACGCTGATTGCCGCGTTGATTCCCAACCTGCTTGGCTTTCTTCTCTACTTTGCCCTGCGCCGGCCCATCGCGTTGCCGTGCGCGCACTGCGGGCGGGCAATTTTAGCGGAGCAACGATTCTGCTCGTGGTGCGGCTATCCAGCGCCTTCGACATCATCCGGCACGACCGTTGCGCGATCAGATCATTCGGGGCTGGACACGAGCGCCACGGGTTGAATGCGGCTGCTCTGCTATTTCGGCTCCGTTACTCCTAACTCTTTGGCAACTTGCCCGTCGTTCAGCATCTTCTCCGCAGCGGCCAGGGTAATGGATTCAGGAGCGGGTTTGTAGTGGTCCGTCGCCTCGTCCTGCTGCTCGCTGATGCTCTTGAAGATTAGTGCGTGGCCCTGGATATGGATGTGCGTTGCCGTGATCTCCCACACATTGGGTCCGATCTGTCGTCGCTCTATGTGGAAGGTGCCGCCCTTTTCGAGCTTGCCCAGAATCCCGAATCCAAAGTCGACGTCCTGTGTCAGCTTCCCCTTCAACGATTTGATCCGCTTCTGTTTCGTGTTGACCACCATCGTTCCCTCCATGGCAGCGAAGACGCGAGCCTCGTGCGTGGGCGGGTTGAACTTCGGATCCGGTTTGAAGGTCAACGTGGTCTCCGCAGCCTTGCGTCCCGTCACATTCCAGAGAAATGCATCGGGCAGCATCTTGGTCAGGGACGCCGCCTTCTCCCCGTCCTGTTCATGATCGTGCTTCTGCTTCTGGCGCACGTTTGGATCGGTTACGAACTGATGGATCTTTTGCTCGTCGTCCTTCTGCTGTTGCGGAGTCAGAGGTTGACCGTTCATCTCGATGGTTTTGGAGGGATCGCCCTCCGCGGTCTGGACGACCAGGGTCACGGTGTCTTTATCTGCAGTCTTGTTTGCGTCGCGAAACATCCAGCGTGAATGATCGTTCTTATCTGCTGTGAGTTCATGGGCGACAACGGACCGGACAAGAGCGCGCGCGTCCTGCTGCTGGGCACCCACCAGGGCCGGTGTGAGAGAGGCGATACCGCACAGCACGGAGACTGCGATCGAACGAAGCGTCAGCATGCGGGCTTTCCCGTCCTGTTCCGAGAGAATTTCAGAACGTATCATAGGATGCAAGCGAGCGGCAGTCTGCCGCGACCATGGCAAGCGGTCTGGCCATCGGTATGGCAATCTATATGGCAATCTTGGTTCCGTGGCATCGCCCTGCGGGTGTTTCTTTCAGATAATGGACGCGTGAGCGCTACTAGGAACGCGGCGATGCATCGCGAGTACCTGCAGTATCTGCGCGTGGAGAAGGGACTGCGGCCGTTGAGCTGCGAGGCGTATGCGCGCGATCTCGAGATGTTCGCGGAGTTTCTGGAAGGAACGCATGGCTTGCTCGAAACAGCGCAGGGCCAGGACGTCGCGGGATTTCTCGAACACCTGCACCGGCATCAGATCGAGCCGCGATCGATTGCGCGCAAGCTCTCGTGCCTGCGCGGATTTTACAAATGGCTGCTGCTGGACAAGCGCATCCGCCACGATCCGGCCGTGCATATCGAATCGCCCAAGGCGTGGAGGGTGCTGCCGAAGGCGCTGGCGACGAGCGAGATCGATGCGATGCTCGACACAGCCGAGATTGCCGCGCGGCATCCGCAGGCGGACGCGGTGGCGCTGCGCGATCGCGCGATCCTGGAGCTGCTGTACGCCGGCGGAGTGCGCGTCTCGGAGCTGACCGGGCTGCATGTGGCCGACCTGCAACTGGATGCCGGCCGGATGCTGGTACGCGGCAAGGGTGACAAGGAACGCATGGTGCCGCTGGGCCGGCCGGCGGTTGAGGCGCTGGAGGCGTACATCGCGCGCGGAAGACCGCTGTTGGCGCGCAAGGCTGGAAGCGGGATGGGGACGGGAGCAGGGCTGTTTCTTTCGCAGCAAGGGAAGACGCTGACGCGCGGCTGGATCTGGAAGCTGGTCAAGAGCAAGTCGGCCGGGCGGGCGAGCCCGCACATGCTGCGGCACAGTTGCGCCACGCACATGGTGGAGAACGGCGCCGATTTGCGCACCGTGCAGACGCTGCTGGGCCATGCCGACATTGGGACGACGCAGATCTACACCCACCTGGCGCTGGGGCGGCTGAAGGCGGTGCACCGGGCGCATCATCCACGCGGCAGCGCCGCGCGCGGCCGGCGTAAGCAGGCGATGCAAGCCGCGGAAGAGCGCGACGCATGAGTGTCAAGCCAAAGCTGCTGGAGCTGGCGGCGGCATTTCTAGCCGCGATTGAGCATGAACGGAGCGCTTCGCCGCACACGCTGCGCGCGTACCGGCGCGAGATCGCGCAGTTTATCGAGTACGTCACGGAGCATTTCGGCGCGGGTGCGGATCTGCGGAAGGTGGAGCATACGCACATCCGCGGCTACCTGGCGGCGCTGTACACGCAGGGGCTGTCAAAGGCCTCGGCTGCGCGGGCGGTGGCGGCTATCCGCTCCTGGTACAAGTGGCTGGCGAAGATGGGATACGTGGAGCAGAATGCCGCCGCGCTGGTGGCTACGCCCAAGCTGCCCAAGCACCTGCCGCGCGTGCCCACCATCGAGCAGATGAACCGGGCACTCGACAGCGGTGCTGAGTCTGGCGCAGACGGAGCGGCGTGGCCGGCGCGCGACGCGGCCATCTTCGAGCTGCTCTACGGCTGCGGCATTCGCAATGCGGAGCTGGTGGGGCTGGATCTGCGAGATATCCAGTGGGCGAACGAGGCCGTCCGGGTGCACGGCAAGGGCAACAAGCAGCGCGACGTGCCGCTGGGAGATGCGGCGGCCGTGGCACTGCGGACGTACCTGCGCGACCGGCAGGCCAAGCTGCTGGAGGCCGGCAAGAGCTCGGAGGCGCTGTTGTTGAGCATCCGGCTGAAGCCCGGCGTCGCTGCCAAAGAGAAGACAGGCGCAGCGGGGCGGCTGACGACGCGCAGCGTGGGACGCATCGTGAAGAAGATGGCGATCGCGCATGGAATGGCGGCGGAGACCCATCCGCATACCCTGCGCCATGCCTTCGGCACACATATGCTGGAGGAGGGCGCGGATTTGCGCGCCATCCAGGAGCTGCTGGGACACGAGCGGCTCTCGACCACGCAGCGCTACACCCAACTCACCGCGCGGCAGGTGACCGAGGTCTACGACCGCACCCACCCCCGAGCCAAGTAGGGTGCTGGCCCCACGGGCGGGCCCGCCTATCGGCGCCAGTTCCGTTGCCCCGACCAGGTCTGTGGCGCTATCGCGCAACGGGTGACAGACCCGGCCTAACCTCCAGGGCCGGGTCTTAGGTGATAGAGGGCTAAGAGGGTTACGTCCAGAGGTAGTGAAGGCAAATCGCGCGTAAAATGGAACGTAGGATCTTAAGGTAAACCAGAGGGTATCTCTTGATCAGTAGTGCAATCGCCAAAGTATTCGGCACCAGCAATGAGCGTGCTGTGAAGCGGCTGGTGCCGCGCGTGCAGGGCATCAATGAATGGGAGCCGAAGGTCGAACCACTGTCCGATGCGGAACTGCGCGCGAAGACGCTGGAGTTCCGTGCGCGCATCGCGGCCCGGCTCGACGGCATAGAAGACAAGGACGAGCGCAAGGAAGCGGAGAAGCAGGTATTGGACGAACTGCTGCCGGAGGCCTTCGCGGTGGTGCGTGAGGCGGGCCGCCGCATTGTGAACATGCGGCACTTCGACGTGCAGTTGATCGGCGGCATGGTGCTGCACCAGGGCAAGATCTCGGAGATGAAGACCGGAGAGGGCAAGACGCTGGTGGCGACGCTGCCGTGCTACCTGAACGCGCTGGCCGGCCATGGCGTGCACGTGGTCACGGTGAACGACTACCTGGCCAAGCGCGATGCCGAATGGATGGGCAAGATCTACGAGTTTCTGGGTCTGACGGTGGGCGTGATCGTCCACGACCTGGACGACGCGCAGCGGCGCGCAGCGTACGGCGCAGACATCACCTACGGCACCAACAACGAGTTCTGCTTCGGCTGCCGGCGAGACAACATGAAGTCCGAACTGAAGGATTGCTTGCAGCGCGGCCACCACTTCGCCATCGTCGATGAGTTGGACTCGATCCTCATCGACGAGGCGCGCACCCCGCTGATCATCAGCGGCCCGACGGACCAGACGACCGACAAGTATGCACGGGTCGACCGCATCATCCCGGGGCTGGAAGAGGGCGAGGAGATCGAAGAGGGCGAGACCAAGACGCTCACCGGCGACTACGTGATCGACGAGAAGCACAAGACTGTATCGGTAACGGATGAGGGCTGGGAGAAGATCGAAGGGCTGCTGGGCATCGGCAACATTGCCGACCAGGAGAACTGGGAGCTGAAGCACCACGTAGAAACCGCCATCAAGGCCCACCGGCTCTACCGGCGGGACGTGCAGTACATGGTGAAGGACGGCGAGGTCATCATCGTCGATGAGTTCACCGGACGCTTGATGCCGGGGCGCCGCTGGTCCGATGGCCTGCACCAGGCGATCGAGGCCAAGGAAGGCGTGAACATCAAGCGCGAAGACCAGACGCTGGCGACCATCACGTTCCAGAATTATTTCCGCCTGTACAAGAAGCTCGCAGGCATGACGGGAACGGCGGAGACCGAAGCGGCGGAGTTCGACAGCATCTACAAGCTGGATATCGTGGTCATTCCGACCAACCGTCCGATGCGCCGCGCGGAGCATCAGGATGTGGTCTACCGCACGGCCAAGGAAAAGTACTTCGCCGTCGCGGATGAAATCACCAGCCTGAACGAGCAGAAGCAGCCGGTGCTGGTGGGTACCACGTCGATTGAGAAGTCGGAGCTACTGTCCTCCATCCTGCAGCGCAAGGGTGTGAAGCACGTGGTGCTGAACGCCAAATACCACGAGCGTGAGGCGGAGATCGTGGCGCAGGCGGGGCGACTGGGGATGGTGACCATCGCGACTAACAGGGCCGGCCGCTGTACCGACATTCTGCTCGGCGGCAATGCGGAGTTCGTGACCAAGCAGGATTTGCTGAAGCGCGGCGGCGCACGGGCGATCAGTGCGGCCGAGGGAGCAATCTCACCCATGGCGGCGCCGGGCATGCTGCGCTTCTACTACCAGGGGCAGGAGTACGAGACCACGCAGGAGAATTGGGACCGCACCTTCCAGGTACACGAGGCGAATACCGCGAAGGAGCACGAGCAGGTGTTGGAGACCGGTGGGCTGCACATCCTGGGTACGGAGCGGCACGAGTCGCGGCGGGTGGACAACCAGTTGCGGGGTCGGGCCGGTCGCCAGGAGGATCCGGGCGCTTTCCGCCTCTCCCTCTCCCTCCCACAAAGCCTGACGCGCCTCTT
>JBPCNO010000089.1:0-7713 GCA_051001135.1 Acidobacteriaceae bacterium | reverse complement strand
TCCCATCACCACGTACCAGTCGGCCGCCTGCAGCCCGCGTGTGGTGCGGGCCAGCGTGTTCGCAGGCAAGCGCCCGGTCATCGCTCTCCGTATCAGGGAACGGCTCTGCCCTTCCGCCAGGTACTGCTCGATGGGAATGGCGAAGCAAAACTCGAAGATACGGCGGTCCTGGGTCGGATCGCGGTTTTCGATACCCCACCCCTGTGCGGCTGCCGCGTTGAGCTGGCCTGGATCGTAGTACTCGTAGAGCTTGCGGCGCAGCGACGCGCTGCTGGTATCCGATCCAAAAAATTCCTCGAGAACCTTCTCCCGGAGATGGTATTCTCGCGCCCGCTCGGGATGAATGGGGCTGAAGCTGAAAGAGAAGGTCCGCATCTCCGGGTGCATCAGGCCGCGCAGCCATCGCGGCGCCAGTCCGCCCATGGCCCAGGACGCGCCACCGCGCCACGAGGTATGCCCTTTGGCCCGTAGCTGCCGTATCTGGCGCGCCAGGCTGATCCAACGTCCACCGCGTAGCAGGTCGGCCAGCCCCACCAGCCCCCCGAAACTGATGGTTGCGTTGCCGCATACACCCTGCAGCAACACGCGCGAGCCTTGGCGCCTGGCCTGGTGCAGGATGGCATCGACCCACATCTGATTGGTGGGATTGAAGACGGGTTGGTCAGTCAGGCGATTGCCGCGCTCGATCGACTGGAGCAGGTCTTCCCCGGCCGCGCTGACCAGCCTGTGGTCGATATTGGGATGCATGGCGGCGACTTCCGCCGCGGCTGGTCCCTCATCGCCGAAGCGGCCGAAGGGCGCGCTGCCATCGAACTCGGGCAGGGGCACAGCGGTGAAGCAGGTCAGTCGCCGGTCGCTCTGGGTCAGCAGCCGCGCCGCCGTGGCCGCGACCGAAGAGCTGTCCATTCCGCCGCTCAACTGCGCCGCAATCGGGCCGGAGGAGGCCAGGCGGGCTTCCACCGAGCGGTCGAAGCGCTCCTGGAAATCTGCCACGTACTCGTCATCGTGGCGGTAGCGAATCGGCTTCGCCTCGAGAGGATGCCAGTAGCGGCGGATCTGGACCTGCTCCGCCGTCGCGGTCATGGCGTGTCCGGGAAGCAGACGTTCGATCCCCTCGAAGAAGGTTTCAGTCCCCTGCGGCGTGACAATACCCAGGAAGTGCGCCATACGAGCGACGCGCAAACGGCTGCCGATCTCCGGCAATGCGCGCAATCCTTTGGGCATGGAGGCGAAGGCGAAGAAGCCGGGCTGTTGGGAGAAGAACAGCGGCCGCTCGCCGGCATGGTCGCGGGCCAGGAACAGCCGCTGTGTCTGGGGGTCCCAGCAGGCAAAGGCGAAGGCTCCCACCAGCCGTTCGAGACAGTCTTCCCGCCAACGCAGCCAAGCCCGCAGCAGGAGCGCCTGGTCGGAGAGCGATGCCATTTCAGCGGAGCGAAGCCCCAGTGCATCGCCCAGTTCGTCGCGATTGTCCAGGCGCACATCCGCGACGATTGACACGTCTCCGCAGATGCCTGAGGGTGTGACCGAATCGCTCGGCGTGGAGTGATTTCGAGCGTCTAACACCTGCGAAGCAGACAAAAGATCGCCGGCCAGGGCGCAACTCCCCAGCGACAGCTCCGGCACGGGGGAGCACAGTTCCGGCACAGGAGAACACAGTTCAGCCGAATCACTTGCATGATCGCTTCCCTGGCCTGCGGAAGATGACGACTGAAGGGGATGCAGCATGGCGGCACACAGATCGCGCGCACGCGGGGCAGAAGGGTTGGGGCGGCGGAAGAGCCAAATCCCAGCAACAGCGCGAAGGATGGCGGGGTTCTTGACGGGATTCATGACGGGGCGCAAAGCCGCCGGGCGGCTAGAGGAGCCGGCATACCCATGCGGATGGGAAGGTACATGCTTGGAAACATCTGGACGCGGCTGACAGCCCGCTGCCTGAAACCCGCAGATCTGAAAAAAAGTGGCAAGAAAACGTCAAAGTAGAGTTGCGGCTCAAGCGAATGCTCGATCAGCCTGAACGATGTGACGCCAGGTTGTCGTTCACATGGCTGAAGCCATGCTCGGCGCTCTCCAGTTCGAGAATGTCGAGCACAGGCTTCGTCCAGTCCTTCCGAGTACGGACCGGTGACGAGGCCTGATGTTTGGCATTCGTACTGGCGGTGTTCGTCATAATCCTCCAAACGACTGGGCCGTCGGCCTGAACATATTATCCATAACTCACGCGGGCCGCCTTGTAAACACTCGTCACCCGCATCTCAAGAGTCGCCGCGACCCTTACAATCTCTTCGTATTTCACTGATTCATTTCTGAGTCAGATGCAGGCATCAGGTGAGACACGTTGCCCAAAAGGCGAATGTTGACCACCGCCGCCGCATGATTCCAAACCAAGCTTTACTCGATTGCGATAGATATCCCTGTATTTTTTAGAACCAGAGCAACGAAGTCAAATGATTTCCCTCTTCAGGAACATCGCGTCTCCCGCGTGCACCTGTATAAGCACTACGATACGCTGATGGCTCCCGGACGCATCAGAATTGCCGCAATTCCATGCGCTTCAGTACTCTCGCAGTATGCACCGGGGTCACACCCACCGTAATGCCTCTTTTTGGGTATGCCATGACTAATCAGCAACATGCCTATCGAATCGGCCCATTCTGCTATCAGACGGATCTCTCGATTCCCGAATTGAAGCTGGGGCCGGTGGACGGTTGCCCCGTCATTAACGTCGCGCTTGGCGTCATCCCTGAGGCTCTCCTTCAGCCGCTCATCAACACGAAGGACTGCCAGGCGGCCATAGACGAATTTCTTCTGCGGATTCCTGGTGTCGCCGGCTACTACGCGCGCAACGGGCGGGAGGTCACTGTCCAACTGGAGCCCGGCGCACCCGCGCTCGACGTCCGCGCTTACCTGCTGAGCAGCATCTTTGCCGCCCTGTGCCACCAGCGACACTTGCTTCCTCTGCACGCCGGGGCGGTGCGGACGGAGCGGGGTGTCGTCGCGTTCCTCGGCGCCTCGGGCGCGGGCAAGTCGTCGCTCATTGCTTTTCTGGCCCGGCGGGGCTACCCGGTTGTCTGCGACGATATCTGCCTGATCGACCCGGCGGCGCCGCTGGAACGCCGGGTGCGTCCGGTAGCGCACTGGCTCAAGCTGTGGCGTTCCACCATGGATGTGCTCGGGGAGCAGCCGGACCTGCGGATGCGCACGTTCACTGAAGATGACAAGTACCGGGTCGGACTGGCGGATGACGAGACACCGCTTCCGTTGGCCGAGCTCATTATCCTAAGGAAGATGGATCTGGAGGAGAACCATGATGGAGAGAGTGGGCTCCGGAGGACCATCTTCCGGGAGCTTACCCCGGCGCAGGCCGTCCAATCGATGTTGCAGCTCACCTATCAGGCGTGGCTGGTCCACGGTACCGGGCAGACGCCGGCCTACTTCGAACGCTGCGGTAAGGCGCTCGGGGGGGTGAAGGCGTTCAGCATGGAGCGTCCCTGGGGTTTTGCCGCGATGGACGCGACGCTGGATGCTCTCGAAGAGCACCTGGGGTCAAGGAAGGCATAAGAGCACGCGGCCGCTCTTCCCCTATTCCGCCGGCCGCGCCGTATGCTCGTTGCCAGATAACTCCGAAGGGGCGGCGGAGGATGGGTCGTCAGGGCGGCCAGGGGTCTTCGGACGACCATGCATGAAGCCGGGAGAAGAGCGTCGAGGTTTCGCCGCCGAGAATGGTGCGGCCTCCAGCCTCCAGCCAGGTATGCGCCCGCAGTTGCCCATCGGCGGAACGGCGAACACCGTAATGCAGACGGCTGGGGATACCTCGACGGCGCAACATGGCATGGGCCGCGAGCGCCTGCGGAAAGCAGACGAAGCGCGCCGGAGCGTGGCGAGAGACCGCGAGCACAGCGTCGCGGATCCGTTTGATCGCCAGGGTGCTCTCAGGAATATTTACAGCCGGTGCGGGGCGGCCCAAAGGACGTTCCAGACGACGAAGCACGGCGCGCACTGGCCACACGCGGAGGGCGACGCGCGCTCTTATCAGGTACAGCGTCGCTTCCGTCAGCAGCTTTTTCTCGCGCCACGGCGCAGCCCGCCAACGCGACCACCTGCCCGCATGAGAAGACTGGCGAGCCGTGCCGGGCACAGCGCCCGCCTGTCCAATCAGACGCCGGCCGCCGCCATGGAAGAGCAGCCATTCCACCGGACTGAGCAGACTATAGAGCGGGTAGAGGGCATCGGGAAGATTGAAGCGTTCCCAAACACGCGGGCGGAAGAGCACGCGCTTCAGGATCTCCAGCCGATACGGCAGCGAACGGCGCAGGCCCAGCTCGTAGCGCTTCAGCTCCCAGCTTCCAGCGCCGCCAGCCCCCGGCATGTACTGGAAGGCGTCAACGTGAGCGAGCGCCCGATCGAGGACGCGATGGGTGAGGCGATCCGCGGCCTGCAGCAGAATGGAATCGGGCAGCTCAGCGGGGTCCAGGATATCCAGATACCGCGCCAGCAGGAGCGCGGCCGCGAGTTCCGGCGCTATTCCTTCCGCCCGCGCTAAGGCGATGGATTGGACACGTTCACTTTCACTGAATCTGCGCCACAATGCCGCGATATCGGCAAGCGGCTTGATGCGATGCCAGCCGTCCAGTGTCCCGTGCACGCAGAGATAAAGGAAGCTCTGCATCAGCGGCAGCACATGCAACACCACGCCGGCGACCGTGATCTCCTCCTCCGGCGCCTCAGCCGCCAGGTCGTTCCCATCCATGCGCGGGTTGCGAAACAGCCGCCAGTGCAGATCGATCTCAAAGCCGGCCGCACCCGGCTCGTAGGTGTAGTCCTTGGCGTGCTTGCGGTAGGAGCGTCTGCGCCGCGGAGTGAGGCTTGCGGCCGGTTCGCGGCGCCGCAGCCCATCCGCCAGCATCAGCGCATCCGCTTGCTCCTCGTGCTCCGGCGCAATCAGCAGGTCGAGATCGCCCACGTCGCGCACGCTCCAGTCCTCAAACGCTCGCTGCGAAAGCGGCACCCCCTTGAGCAGCCGCACCGGAATGCCCGCAGCTTCCAGCAGGTCGCTCAAACGCCGCGCTTCCGCCAGGTAACGCATGGCCGCGTAGGCGTTGCGCGTGGTTCCCCGCTTCAGCGTGGAGTCCACCTCCTGCGGAAGAACGATACCTGCGTTGCGCAGCGCACGCTGCACCAGCGGCAGCACGCGATGATGTTCGACCAGGCGGAGGAAGATATCCCAATCCGTGCCGACGCTGATGGATCGGATTCGAGTCGCGGTGGCTTCATCGTGCGGCCACCGCACGCAAGCCAGCAACAAATGGAATTCGGGCGCGTACCTCTGGTGGCGGTGGTTTGGGAGAGCGGCTGGCATCGAGAGATGGAAAACGTGTTGCTATGATAGGGCAATCCCGCCAGCCCCTTCCTCATGAACGAGAGAGCCCGCATCACCGAAGACAGCGTGGTCCAATGGAAAGAGTCGCCCGTGTCCACTGAGGTGGACGGCGAGGTGGTTCTGATGAGCCTGCAGCGGGGACGCTGCTATGGACTGGGCGAGACCGGGACCGCTGTGTGGAAGCGCATGGCCCAGCCAGTCCGCATTGCGGATCTTCTGCGCGACCTTGCTACCGAATATGACGCCGACCCGCTCCAGATCTCCCGGGATGTATTGGAATTGCTGGAGCAACTGCGAGACGAAGGACTGGTGCAGGTGTCTTCTTAGCTAGACGCGCCCAGCGGGGCCGACGCCGGATCATCGCCGTTATAGATGGAATGGAGCGCAGGGTAGATCTTTCGATAGCGGGCATATTGCTGGTCGAGAACCCCGGTTGCGGCGGCATCCGGGTGGATCTCCTGAGCGACGCGCACCACCGCATCGCAGGCTTCATCGACGGATGACCATACGCCGGCCGCTACCCCGGCGAGCAGCGCCGCTCCGTACGCTGCACCCTCCTCCGCCCCCACTCTGCTGACAGTCCGGCCGTAGACGTCGGCCTGAATCTGCGCCCATAAAGAGGATCGCGCACCACCGCCTCCGAGACGAATCTGGCGCACCGGCACGCGCAGTTCGGCAAAGATGGACAGCGTGTCGCGCAGGCTGAAGGCCACGCCTTCCAGGATGGCGCGCACGACGTGACTGCGGGAGTGATCAGCCGTGAGTCCGATCAGCGCCGCACGCGCCTCCGGATCAAGGTGGGGGGTTCGTTCGCCCATCAGGTATGGCGCCCACAACACCCCGTCAGATCCAGGCGGCGCCAGGCTCGCCTCCTCCGTAAGCGCGGTGTACGCGTCGCCGTTGGCATCAAGCGTGCCGAAGCGATCGCGAAACCACCGCAGGGAAAGGCCTGCCGCCTGCGTGACACCCATGACGTGCCAGACATTCGGCATCGCGTGGCAGAAGGTGTGCAGACGCGCCTGCGGGTCGAGGAATGGCCGGTCAGTCGCAGCGAAGACTACGCCCGAGGTCCCGATGGTGGCGCTCACATCGCCCGGACGCACGATGCCCATGCCGACTGCCCCGGCCGCCTGGTCCCCTGCCCCGGCGATCACCGGCGTTCCCACCTTGAGGCCCGTGGCCGCCGCTGCCTCAGCGGTGATAGCTCCGACAACCTCCTGCGATTCATATAAAGGCGGCAGGCACGAGGCCGGCAGTCCAACGGCATGAAGCATCTCGGTCGACCAGCGACGCTCGGCTACATTCAGCAGCAAGGTGCCGGATGCGTCCGCGACATCGATGGCCCGCTCGCCGGTGAGCCGCAGACGCACATAATCCTTGGGCAGCAGAAAGAAGCGGAAGCGTGCCCAGATCTGCGGCTCGTGCGCACGCACCCACAGTAGTTTCGTCAACGTGAAATTGGTGAGCGCGGGGTTGGAGGTGAGCTCGATCAATCGAGACTGGCCGATGGTTTCAGTCAGCCACGCGGCCTCCGCCGCAGTACGCTGATCGCACCAGATGAGTGAAGGGCGCAGCACCTGATTGGAGGCGTCGAGCAGCACCGCGCCATGCATCTGGCCGGAGAGACCGATACAGGCAATCTCCTCTGCGGGCGTTGCAGTGGTATGCAGCACTTCCCGGATAGCGATCTGCGCGGCGTGCCACCAGTCTGCCGGATCCTGCTCCGCCCACCCGGAGCGCGGCGAGGCAAAGGCAGCGTGCACGTGCGTGGCAGAGCCAAGGATCGTTCCTGCATTCGCTCCTTCATCCTCCATCAGCAGCGCGCGCGTGCCTCCTGTCCCCACATCGATGCCCAACAACTTCATGCTTTCGCTCTCCGGTCCTTCATGCTGCATCGTAGCGGCTAGCTGCCACGGAAGTGTGGCAGCGATGCTGCACGAGTATGCCCGTCGAAGACCAGAATATGTCGTGTGCGCGGTCATCGCGAAACAAACCGCCGATGCAGACGAACAGCGTATCCTTTTCCAGCGCGAGGCTATGGCCGGCATGCTACGCCGCGCGCGGCTGCGTGCATGACGAAACTGCGGCAGGATTTCCAGCCGAGATCGTGAGAGATCGTTCGACGATCTGCTACACTACCGTCAGTTTGTTCGCGAGCATGCACGAACGAATGAAGCAGGTCTGGGGACGTAGTTCAGTTGGTTAGAATGCTGCCCTGTCACGGCAGAGGTCGCGGGTTCGAGCCCCGTCGTCCCCGCCATACATTCCAAAAGACTTACGGAATATATGGGACCTAAGTGACAAGCAAATCCGGGTCCAATAAGGGTCCATTAAGC
>JBPCNO010000088.1:0-48322 GCA_051001135.1 Acidobacteriaceae bacterium | reverse complement strand
GAATCGCCCCAGTCGGTGAACTTCCAGCCCTTGATCTCGCCTTCTTTCACGGAGAGGACCTCTGTTTTCGCTCCGGCGGCCTCCAGGCTCTTCTTCGGTTCAGTGAGTTCCACCTGCTCAAAGCCATCGGTCGCCAGAATGGCGACCCGTTTCCCGTTTAGCTCTCCAGTCATGTCTACCGCTCCATTTCCCTTGCCTGCTTAGTAAGAATCCATTCCCGGCTGGGCCGTTGCCACGGTCCCGCAAGAGCGGTGGTGGATGAATAGCCTGTGAATTGTGGCTCTTTTGCGTGGTGGCCGGCTTTTCACTCCGCTATCGTTGAATCGGTAGCGTAGCCATAGGCGCAGGGCTATCAAGGAGAACAGACGTGAAGATCGGATCGAGAGCGGCGCTGTTAGCGGCCACGGCCCTGCTGGGGTTGACGGCGTGCAAGTCGAACAATAGCGAGTCAAGCCAGACCGTGACCCTCACCGGAGCAGGCAGCACCTTTGTCTACCCGGTGATGACCCGCTGGACACAGGACTACCAGACGGCGCATCACGATGTGCAGATCAACTACCAATCGATCGGCAGCGGCGGCGGAATTCAGCAGGTGAAGCAGGGTACGGTGGACTTCGGCGCCTCCGACGCGGCGCTGGACGACCAGCAACTGGCGGCGATGCGGCCGATCCTGCAGATGCCGGAGTCCGCCGGACCGGTGTGCGTGACCTACAATCTGCCCGAATTGAAAGTGCCATTGCGGCTTTCGCCGGAGGCGCTGGCGGGGATTTTCCTGGGCAACATCAAGAGATGGCAGGACCCGGCAATCAAGCGCGACAATCCCGGCGTGAACCTGCCGGACGCCCCCGTGGTGGTGGTGCACCGCGCCGATGGCAGCGGCACCAGCAACATCTTCACCACCTATCTGGCAGAGGTGAGCAAGGATTGGGCGAGCAAGGTAGGCAAAGGCACGCAGGTGAGCTGGCCCGCGGGCAACGGCGGCAAGGGCAGCGAGGGCGTGACCGGGCAGGTACAGCAGGCGCCGGGCGCGATCGGCTACGTGGAGCTGACGTATGCGCAGCAGAACCACCTGCCGGTGGCGCTGATCAAGAACCAGGCGGGCAAGTACATTGCGCCGAGCCCGGAGAGCACCAGCGCGGCCATCAGCGGTTTTTCCGAACAGCTCGCGCAGGATGTACGCAAGCCCATTGTGAATGCACCCGCGACTGCTACGAATGCTTATCCGATCTCTGGCCTGACCTTCTTGCTGGTGCCTAAAGACGGCCAGAACCAGCCGAAACGGCAGGCGCTCAAGAACTTCATCAAGTACATCGTGACAGATGGCCAGACTGTGGCGGGATCGCTCAACTATGCGCCGCTGCCGGATGCGGTGAAGCAGAACGACCTGAAGCTGCTGGATACGATGACGGGGGATGGCAAGCCGCTGCTGTAGGACTTGCTAGCGGTGCTCATCAGCCGTATGCCGCAGAGGTCGTCATTCTGAGGAGCGCCGCGCCGAAGAATCCAAAGTGAAGCTGGCTCCCCCATGGACTCTTCGCGCCAAACCCTGCGCTCAGAATGACGGTGCTGCTCGCCGTCTACATGATGTCGGGCGCGTCGATGCCCATCCAGGCAAGCGACTGCACCAGGGCGCGCTCTGCAACTGCTGCGGTTGCCATAAGGAGCGATTTCCGCGCCGGGTCCGGTTCGGTCAGGATGTGGAAGCGGTGGTAGAAGTTGTTGAACTGCTGCGCGAGCTGGAAGGCGTGCTTAGCCAGATAGGCGGGCTCCGCCGTGGCGATGCACTGCTCCAGCAGGAGCGAGCTTTTCGAGGCAGTCTGCCAGAGATCCCACAAATCGTCTTCCATGGCCAGAGGGACACCAGAGGACTGAATCGCCGTTAACGCCTCGGATGGTGTGACGCCGGCCTTGCGGAAGATGGAGCGCGCGCGCACGATGGCGTACTGTACGTAAGGTCCGGTCTCCCCTTCGAAACTGAGCGCGTCGTGGAAGTCGAAGGCGATGACGGAGGTGCGCGTGTACTTGAGCATGAAGTAGCGCAGCGCGCCGATGGCAATGGTGCGGCCGGTGCGCTGCCGTTCGCTCGGGTCAAGCTCCGGATGGCGGCTGTCTACCTCCGCGGTGGCTGCGGCGATGAGGCGGTCGATGAGGTCGTCGGCCTTGACGCCGAAGCCCTTGCGGCCGGAGACCTCGATATACGCGCGGCTCTTGTCTTCCTCGGCGATGGTGTAGCCCAGCTCCTCCGCACAGCGCGGCGTGAGCGCCACCATCTCGTAGGAGAAGTGGGTGTAGCGGTCCGCCGCCTCGGTGTAGCCCAGGCCGCGCAGCGCTTCGATCACGTTCGCCTGCGGATCGGCCTGGCGGCTGTCGATGACGTTGTAGATGGCCTGCGCCCCGCCGAAGTGGGGATGCTCGGCCTCGCCGTGCTCGGCGGAGATCCAGCAGGTGTGGCCGGGATAGCGGAAGAACGGGAGATAGCCGAAGTCGCGGCCCAGCAGACCGAACTTCCATAGGTGATAGGCGATGTCCTTGCCGACATAGGTGACGGTGCCGTTGGAACGCACGATGACCTTGGCCTCTTCATCGGGCGCGCCGTCGTTCGCTTCGCCGGTGGTGCCGGCGCGCCGCATGATCCAGCAGCCCTTGTTCTTCCCTTCGGTCTCCAGGCGCAGCACGCCTTTTTCCTTGAGCTGCGCGAAGGCCGCGTCCCAGAAGTGCAGGTGCAGGATCTCGCTCTCGCGCGGCAGCAGGTCGTACTCGATTCCGAGGCGCTGCATGGTTTCGAGGTGGCGACGCAGCACCGCGGTCGAGATAACGTCAGCCGCCGCCGCGACCTCGTTGCCACCCTGCTCGATGGCATGGAGCGTGCCCAGCCGCAACTGCTTGCGCCGTTCCGCCTCCGCATCGCTGCCTGCCGCGCTATACCAGGCGGAGACGTTGGCGTAGATATCCCAGCAGTAGTAATCGAGGCGCTCCTGGCGGGCGGCCAGTTCGTGGAAGAGCACGGCGATCTGCTCCCCGGAAAGATTCTCCAGATGCATGAGACCGACGACGACATCGGCCACCTGGACGCCGGTGTTGTCGATGTAGTTCTGCACGTCCACGCGCTGCCCGGAGGCGCGGAGCAGGCGGACGAAGGTATCGCCCAGGATGGCGTTGCGCAGGTGGCCCACGTGCGCGGCCTTGTTGGGATTGATGCTGGTGTGCTCCACCAGCGAACGGATGCCGCTTCCAAAGTCTGCGGCTTCGTCGGTCGAAGCAGCGATTCCCTGCACCGTCGGGCTACGATCCAGGCGGGCGTTGATGTAGCCGGCGCCCGCGACCTCAAAGCTGGCGAAGCCGGACAGCGGATCGGTAGCGAGGGCTGCGACGATCTCGGCCGCAATCATCTTCGGAGCGCGACGCAGGGGCCGCGCCAGTTCGAAGGCGACGGGCGTGGCGAAGTCGCCCAGGTGAATCTCCGGCGGCTGCTCGATGGAGACGGTGGCGTTCTCAATTCCGTAGCGAGTGCGAAGGATGGAGCGCAACCGCTCGCGAAGTTGTTGCTGCTGTTTTCGATACAAACGAGATCCTTTGGCGAAGAGCGCTGGCGACGGTGGGAGCTGCGCAGGAGATGGCTGATTTCAAGCCGATTCTAACAAAGCGGGGGGCGGCGGCAGTTTGACGCTCACCCGGCTAACTCCTAAGATTGAAAGAGTTTCTCCGCTGCTGTTGTGCTCCCACGTCGCGCTGTTACAGGAAAGCCCGCCCCTACTGATGACCGAACGCCCCACCTATTACCTGACCACACCGATCTACTACGTCAACGCGCGTCCGCACCTGGGGCACACCTATACCACGGTGGTGGCCGACACCATCGCGCGCCGCAAGCGGGCGCAGGGCTTCGACGTGCTGTTCCTGACTGGAACAGACGAGCACGGACAGAAGATCGAACGCTCCGCGCAGGCCGCCGGGACCACGCCGCAGCAGTTCGCCGCGCAGGTCTCGGCGGAGTTTCGCTCGCTATGGGACCGGATGGGGCTCACGTACGACGACTACATCCGCACCACTGAGGAGCGGCACCGGCGCGGGGTGCAGAAGCTCTTCTCGCTGCTCTGCGAGCGGGGTTTCATCTACAAGGGCACGTACACCGGCCAGTATTGCGTCTTCGACGAGCTTTATGTCGATGCACCTCCGGGCGCGCCGTGCCCGGACTGCGGACGCATCACGGAAACGGTGAGCGAGGAGAACTACTTCTTCAAGCTGTCGGCGTTCGAGCGGCGGTTGCTGGATATCTACGAGCAGAACCCGGAGTTCATCCGGCCGGAGGCGCGGCGCAACGAGGTGATGGCGTTCGTGCGTGGCGGGCTGAAGGATCTCTCCGTCAGCCGCACCAGCTTCGACTGGGGTATTCCCGTGCCCGGCGATCCGAAGCACGTGATCTACGTTTGGATGGATGCGCTGGCCAACTACATTACGGCGCTGGGCTATGGCAGCGACGACGACTCTCTCTTCCGGCGCTACTGGCCCGCGGACCTGCAGGTAATCGGCAAGGAGATCAGCCGCTTCCACTGCGTCTACTGGCCGGCGTTTCTGCTGGCCGCCGGCCTGCCGCTGCCCAGGTCGATTGTGGCGCACGGCTGGCTCCTGTTCGAGCAGAGCAAGATGTCGAAGTCGCGGGGCAACATCGTGCGCGCGGAGACGATCCTGGACGTGCTCGGGGCCGACGCGCTGCGCTATTTCCTGCTGCGCGAGGTGGTCTTCGGGCAGGATGGCAGCTTCTCCTTCGACGCGCTGGTGCAGCGGTATAACGCCGATCTGGCAAACGGCTACGGGAATCTGGTGAGCCGTACGCTGACCATGATCCGCAACTACTTCGATGGGAGGGTGCCGGAGCCGCTGCCGGCGTCTTCAACGGAACTGCGGCGGCGCAGCGATGAGGTCGTGCAGCAGGCGCAGGCACACTTCGAGAAGCTTGAGTTCTCGCGCGCGCTCGAAGCCATCTGGCAGCTCATCTCCGAGACCGACGGCTTCATCAGCAGCGCGGCGCCGTGGAAGCTGGCGAAGGATCCCAGCGCCCGGCCGCAGCTTGGCGATGTGCTGTACACGGCGGCGGAAGCGATCCGCATCGTCACGGCGCTGGTGTACCCGGTGCTGCCGGATGCGGCGGCGAAGATCTGGGCGCAACTCGGTCTGGGAAACGTCCAACAGGCAGATCTCAGCACCATCACGTGGGGCGGGCTCCAGCCGGGCACGCAGTTGGGCGAAGTGGAGCCCGTGTTTCCACGCGCAGAAAAGGACACGGTGGAACGTATGCAAGACATGGAACAGAACAATGTCGACCCTCGGGTCGATGCCATTGCCAATCCCGCGGAGACGCTTCGACCGGATGCACCGTCGGAAGCCGATGCGATCGTTTTGCCGAGTGCGCTGGAGGAGGCCCTGGCTGCAATTCCGCTGCTGGGCGCCGGGGCGCGGGCACATGATCTGGCCGGTGCAGTTCCGGCCGTAACCGCAACGGCCGCGCCCGCAGCGCAGCCTGCGATTGCAACTGCGGTAAGCGCGACGCCGCCAGCGGCAGCCGTTGCTACTGCTGCGACAGCGGAGGACGGCGGCAAGATTACCATCGATGACTTCGCCAGGATCGAGTTGCGCGTGGCGCTGGTGAGGGTCGCCGAGCGGGTTCCCAAGGCGGACAAGCTGCTGCGCCTGGAGGTCGATCTGGGCACGGAAACCCGGCAGATCCTCGCCGGGATCGCAGAATCCTACACGCCGGAGAGCCTGATCGGGCGCAAGGTGGTGATCGTCGCCAACCTGCAGCCACGTAAGCTGCGCGGGCTGGAGTCGAACGGCATGATCGTGGCGGCATCGGTCGAAGGCGGCAAGGCGGTGCTGGCGGGCTTTCTCGAAGACGTTCCGGTGGGCACGAGGTTGAAGTAGGCCGGTGCTGATCGACTCGCACGCACATCTGGACAGCGATAAGTATGACGGAGACCGTGAGGCTGTCCTGACGCGGGCCGGTGAGGCGGGGGTGCGCGCCGTGCTCGCGATCGGCATCGGCGAGGGACCGGCCACCATGCAGCGGGCGTTCGAGATCAGTAGAGAATTCGCCGGCAGGAACGATGTACCGGCAGTCTGGGCCACGGCGGGCATCCACCCGGATGAAGCCGCCAACGCGGACCAGGCCGCGTACGACAAGCTGGATCGGCTGCTGGCCGAACCCGAGGTGATTGCGGCGGGCGAGATCGGTCTGGACTATTACTGGAACACAGCGCCACATGCAGTCCAGCAGGACGTGTTCGTGCGCCAGATGGAGATTGCGGCCGGGCGCAAACGGCCGATCATTATTCACTGCCGGGCGTCGGAGGAGAAGGCGGGCGAGCCTGATACATCCGGAGCATGGGACGACACTCTGGAGCTGATCGAAAGCCACTGGAAGCGCACCGGGCTGGGCGGCATTCTGCACTGTTTCACCGGCGAACTCGAGCATGCGCGCCGCGCGCTGGAATGCGGGTTCCTGATCTCCTTCGCCGGAAATATTACCTTCCCCAAGGCCCAGGCCATTCGCGACGTGGCAGTCGAGATTCCGCTCGACCGCATGCTGGTCGAGACCGACGCGCCGTACCTTGCGCCTGTGCCCTTTCGAGGCAAGCGGAACGAACCCGCGTTCGTGGCACACACGGCGGCGAAGATCGCGGAGCTTTTGCGCATCGAAGTAGACGAGGTCGCGGCCGCTACGGCACGCAACTTCTTTGGTCTAATGCGACTCCAAGCGCCAGATGGCCTTGACGCTGTCGATCACAGCATGCGAGCGAACACCTGAAGCGCAATGGCTGGGGGTTCACAGGCAATAGTGGTATGGATTCTTCGCTATGCTCACAATGACGGCGGAATGGATTCACGCAACACCGCTCCAGAAACGAGGACACGAGTATGGCAGCAGAAAATTCTTTCGATGTAGTGAGCAAGATTGATGTCCAGGAGGTGCGCAACGCCATCGAGCAGGCGATCAAAGAGGTGCGGCAGCGCTTCGACCTCAAGGACTCGCATTCCGAGATCAAGCTGCTCGAGGGCGACAAGGAGCTCCAGCTCGCCTCCGCCAACGAATACCATCTGGACGCGGTACGGGAGATCCTGCAGCAGAAGCTGGTGAAGCGTGGCATCTCGCTCAAGGCGCTCACGGTAGGCAAGGTGGAGCCGGCGACGGGACAGAGTGTGCGGCAGAAGATCGATCTGCAACAGGGCATTCCGACGGAGAAGGCGAAGGAGATCGCCAAAGTCATCAAGGAGTCCAAGAAGAAGATTCAGGCATCCATTCAGGGGGAGACGGTGCGGATCTCCGACAAGGACCGGGATGCGCTGCAGGAAGCCATTGCGCTGCTAAAGGCGCATGATTTCGGCATCGACATGCAGTTCACGAATTATCGATCGAATTGAAATCCGGACAGCAAGATATTAGCGATATCTGTGCTCACATATCGATCGAATTGAAAAGCGGGCAACAAGACACCGACGGCGTCTGTGACCACGGTAGACTGAATCCAGGGATTGCAGGAGCGGGAGAGCACGTGAGCACACAGGCGTTAGCGACGGCGAAAGAAGTCTTCGACCTGCTGCGTGACGACCTGCACTCCATTGAACACGAGCTGGCGCGCGATTCCGTCTCGCCGGTGCGTGCCATCACCGAGATCGCCGAATATCTGCGCGGCGGCGGAGGCAAGCGCATCCGCCCCGCCCTGTTGTTGCTGACCGCACGCGGGCTGGGGCATCGCGGCCGGGGCGCGGTGCGGCTGGGCGCGGTGGTGGAGATGGTGCACACGGCGACGCTGGTGCACGACGATATCATCGATGCCGCCGATATTCGCCGCGGGCGGCCTTCCGCGAATACCACCTGGGGCAACTCCAAATGCGTGCTGGCCGGCGACTGGCTGTACATGCAGGCGTTCCGGATTGCGCTTGAAGAACGCAACTTCAAGGTGCTCGATCTGCTGATCGGGCTCACCCAGCAGATGGTCGAGGGAGAACTGCTGCAGACCGAAACGCTGGGCCGCATGGTCAGCGAGCCGGAATACTACGAGCTGATCTACCGCAAGACCGCCTGCCTCTTCTCCGTCTCCATGCGCCTGGGCGCGGTGCTGGCCGATGCCACCGAGGGACTGGAGACGCAGCTAGGCGAGTACGGCCGCAATCTGGGCATTGCGTTCCAGATTGTCGATGATGTGCTGGACCTGACCGCCACCGAGGCAACGCTGGGCAAGCCGGTGGCCAGCGATCTGCGTGAGGGCAAGGCCACGCTGGCGGTGGTGCATGCCTACCAGCACGGCACGCCGGAAGAACGGCAGGCGATCGAGTGCGTGGTTGAAGACCAGTCCTTCGGGCGCGTGTCACACGCCGAGATACTGCACATCCTGCACCGGCACGGCTCGGTGGAGTATGCCATGGATGCAGCCTACGGGTACGCGGAGATCGCGCGCGGCATGCTGGGCGACCTGCCGGACAGTGAAGAGCGCCGGGCGCTGCTGTGGATGCCGGATTTCGTGGTTTCGCGGGATAAGTAGTCTCGCCCGGCGGCTGGAGCGGGCCGCGTAGCCGCTGTGCTATTCTCAACCGTTCCGCAGCTTCAGATTCCTATGGTCGAACCCACTCATCCGATACGCGTGCTGGTGGCCAAGCCGGGCCTGGACGGGCACGACCGCGGCGCGAAGGTGATCGCGCGAGCGTTGCGCGATGCCGGCATGGAGGTCATCTACACCGGTCTGCGGCAGACGCCGGAGATGATCGTGAATGCCGCCATTCAGGAGGACGTGGACTGTGTGGGACTGAGTATTCTCTCCGGAGCGCACAACGTCATTGTTCCGCGCGTGACCGCTCTGCTCAAGGAGCGCGGCGCGGAGGACATCCTGGTGGTGGTGGGCGGCACGATCCCGGAACAGGATATGGCTTTTCTGAAAGCGCAGGGCGTATCGGCGATCTTCGGCCCGGGGACGTCGCTCGATGCGACGGTGACATTCATCCGGGCGAACGTGAAGCCGCGCGGCATCCTGGCCTGAATAGCTCTCCTGACTTCCCCTGAATAGAACGAAGCCTGCCTCATGGTGAGGCTCGGACAAGGACGGTTCCGGCTAGACAGGCGGATGTCGCATGGATTCTTCGCTGCGCTCAGAATGACGGCGCGCATGAGAACAAACAAAGGGGCGCCTGGAGCGCCCCTTTTGTTTGCGCGCTACTTACTGCGGGCGCTGGTGATGATGTCCGCGATGATGGTGGTGATGGTGGCGCGCGGCGAAGGCAGGAGCGGTCATGGCGATCAAAAGCACGAGGAGAGTGAGGGAGATCTTCTTCATGGCTCCATCGTGACAGCGGCGGTGCTCCGCCGCAAGTTACTTAGGATGCACGTCCGCCTCAACACCGGCCATAGTGGCGCGGATCGCCGCCGCGTACTTCTCCGGCAGCGTTCGCTTCTGCATGGTCCGGTCCGTCAGCACGTGTACGGATTCGCCTTCGGCGAGCAGCGTGGGCGGCCCTTCGCTTCCATCGGCGCGGAGCAAGCGATAGCCGAACTTGAGCACGGAGGGGCGCATGTGGAGAATCCGCGTTTCTAGCTCCAGTTCCTCGTCGTAGCGAGCGGGGGCCTTGTAGCGGCACGAGGTATCGACCACGGGGATGAAGCAGTCGTCTTCGGCTTCCATCTGCTGGTAGCTGAAGCCCAGGCTGCGCAGGAGTTCCACGCGGCCGATCTCGAACCAGATGAAGTAATTGGCGTAGTAGACGACGCCCATCTGGTCGGTTTCGGCGTAGCGCACGCGGAGTGTGGTTCGGAAGATGTTGGCGGCTGTGGTCGTATCCATCGGTTCCAGTGTAAGAGACAGTGGTCAGGGTTCAGGGGTCAGGCTTCTCACTGATACGCTTCGACCTGTTTCACCGCCCTCAGACCCTGATCCCTGAACCCTGACCCCTAATCCCTGCCCCTAATCCCTAACCCCTGATCGGCGATGAAGGCGCGGTAGAAGAGGACAGTGGTTACGGGGAGAACGGCCATGGCGAAGGGCAGGAAGATACGGACCTCCTCCGCCATACCAAAGGCATAGAACATGGCGAAGTGCGCGAGGGAGCCGAGCAGCAGACCGAGCGCCCAGTTCCCTGCCCCGGCCAGACCGTGGAGCGTGCGCCAGCGCCGCGCGGCCAGCCACAACGTCACCCACCATGCGGCGAGGGAGAGCGTGATCGCGAGATAGCCCATGCTCGACCGGAGGTTGCTGAGGAGTTGAAAGGTGTCGGTATTGCGTTGCGCGCCGGGATAGAGCCAATGGGCAATACCGTACTGCACGGCGCCTGCGGCGACGATGGCAAGGCCGCTGGTTACCGCCTGCGTCATCCGGCCGAGCGGCATGGAGGCGCCAGAGCGGGAGCCGCTGGGCAGAACCGCGGCCATCAACATGCCGAGATGAAAGGCCACCGCCGCATCCGCGCGGACCGTGGCCTGCAGAACCGCGAGCAGCAGCAGGAGAGCCGCGAACAGCCAACGGGTAGCGCCACGCGCATGCGACGCGGCAAGCAGGGCGCTGAGCGCGAAGTATGCCAGTGTGGGCAGCGTCTCCGGCTTCTGAAACCAGAAGGTCCAGGAGAGATAAACAGTGAAGAGTCCCAGGCAGAGCAGCGAGAGCGTCCACTGCCGCAGGTGATCTTCATTGCCCACAGGGTGCGCGCTCGAAGATGCGCCGTGTGCGCGGAAGAGCGCTGTGCGGGAGAGGAGCGCCAGGATACAGGCCAGACCGATCAGCAGGCTGACGCAGTCGATGAGCGCGAACATGTGCCGCAGGTGCGTGTGCAAGTGCTGCGCCAGAAAGGCCGCCAGTCGCATGACGCCGATACGGTACTGCGCCGGCGCGAGGCCACGTCCGGCGAGCAGGTCAGCCCATTCCCGCGGGTCGGCGTGCCACATCCGGCTGTAATTCCAGTAGTCCAGGAAGGTATAGCCGGCGGACAGAATGACGACAGCCCAGGTGAGAAAGCGGCGCAGGCGTGTGTCTAGTGGTAAATGGATGGGAGGCGGTGACGTGGCAGGCGCTGGAGGGGCGGGCGTCATGGGTTATGGAGGCGGAACATCCCCATCCTAGCTTCGCTGGAATGGGGCACCCGGTTCTTAGATCGACAACGTAATGGGCTGACAACCTACGGCTTGACCTTGGAGAAGAGCGACAGCTTGGTGATGTCGTTGAAGATGACAAAGGCGGCGAAGATGAGCAGAAAGACGAACGCGGTCTGGTAGATGCGCTCCTTGAACTGCTGGTTCAGGTCGCGGCGCATCACGCCTTCGATGAGCAGCAGCAGGATCACGCCGCCGTCGAGGATGGGAATGGGCAGCAGGTTGAAGATGCCCAGGTTCAGGCTGATGACGGCCATGAGGCCGATGATGGGTTGCCAGCCGGGCTGGGTGGCGGCGATGCCGGTTTCGCGCGCGATCCCGATGGGACCGCTCAGGTTCTGCATGGCCATGTGCCGCGTCACCATGCGGTGCAGCACTTCCAGGATCAGGCCGGAGTTCTTGAGATTGAACTGAATGGAGTGGTGGAGCGCGAGCGGCAGAGAAAGCTGTTCGACCCGGAAGGGAGGCAGGTCGGGTGAAAAACCCATGCGGTAGCCCTTGGAGCCATCGCCAAGCTCCGCCACTACGGGCTTCAGTTGGAGTTTCTCCGTGGCGCCGTTATGGTCGACGGTCACGTCAAGCGGCGCCCCCTTGCTCTCCTGCAGAAACCCCAGAATGGCGGGGACGGAATGGTACGAATGTCCATTGACCGATAGAATCTTGTCCCCGGCCTTGAGCCCAGTCTGGGCCGCGGGCATGGCCGGCTCGACGCTGTGGACCGTCACCGGCGTGGTCTGCATGACCGGGACCATGCCCAGGTTCTCCAAACTGAAGTCGTCGGGATTACCGGGCGCCTGGATGGCAAGGGTGGTGTCGACGGACTGGCCATTCCGTTCATAGGTGACCGGAACGGTCTGACCCATGTTCAAGGCGCAGCGAATCGATACCTGCTCCCATGTCGGATGGGTGATGGATTCGAAGCGGGTGATGCGGTCGCCAGCCTGGAGCCCGGCGCGGCTGGCGGGGGTGTCCTGCTTCACGAAGTCGATATTCGCGGGCTGCGAACGGAAGAGCTCCACCTCGTTGTGCATCATGTAGAAGCCGGTCATCAGGACCAGAGCGAGGATGAAGTTCGAAAAGGGACCGGCCAGCGCGATGGCGATGCGCTGCCAGCGCGGCTTTCCATTCAGGTCGCCACGATCTTTCACTAGCTGATCGGGCGCGGTCGCATTGGCCGTAGTCGCCTGGGACGCGGCCGTACCCTCACCCGGCGCGGGATCTTTTGCAGCCGCGGAGCTGGCGGGGATGGTGCCGTCGCCGCCCAACTCGCCGGCCATCTTCACGTAGCCGCCCAGGGGCAGCAGACTTACCCGGTAATCCGTGTCACCGCGGCGCCAGCCGAAGAGCCGCTTGCCGAAGCCGATGGAGAAGACCTCTACCCGAACGCCACAGAGCTTGGCGACCGCAAAGTGGCCGAACTCGTGCACCAGAACCATGATGCCGAGCACAATGAGAGTGGAGATGATACTGACTACGACAAAAGACATAGGTGCGAGTTCGTGTGCCTTTCCTTACCGTTGACGCTCTTTCGGGTGCTGCCCAAGCCGTGTTGATGAAGCGGAGGGAGGGGTCGTCATGCGAAACGAGTGATGGTGGTGCGCCCGGCCTCGACCACGTCCCGAGCCTTCTGCCGCGCCGCCTGATCCAGCGCCAGCACCGCATCGATGGTCTCAGGATGGCTGGCGGGCGTCGCTTCCAGCACTGCTTCGATTGTACGCGGGATGTCCAGGAACGATATACGTCCTTCGAGGAAGGCGTCAACGGCTACTTCATCAGACGCATTGAGGGCGATAGGGTGAGCGCCGCCGGCCTGTGCCGCCTCATAGGCCAGGCGCAGGCAGGGGAAACGGGCGAAGTCCGGCTGCTCGAAGTCGAGACGGGCCAAGGCTGCCAGATCGAAAGTAAGGTCGGAGGCGATGCGCTCCGGGTAGCTGAGCGCATAGAGGATGGGCAGGCGCATATCGGTGACGGAGATCTGGGCCAGGATGCTGCCGTCGACGTATTCGACCAGCGAATGGACGGTGGACTGCGGATGGACCGTGACCTTGACGGCGGAGGGCGGCAGGTCAAAGAGGCGGCAGGCTTCGATGATCTCCAGCCCCTTGTTGAGCATGGTGGCGGAGTCGATGGTGATGCGGCGGCCCATGACCCAGGTGGGGTGGCGGAGCGCCTGGTCGACGGTGATGTGCGCGAAGTCCGCCAATGGCAGCGTGCGGAAGGGACCACCGGAGGCGGTGAGCCAGATCTGCTTGATCTCGTCGCGAGTACCGGCGCGCATGCATTGGTGCACAGCGTTGTGCTCGGAGTCGATTGGCAGCAGCGGTACGTTCTTCTCGCGAGCGGCACGGGAAAGGATCTCACCCGCCGCGACCATGCATTCCTTGTTGGCGAGGCCGACCGGTTTGCCGGCCTGGACGGCGGCGTAGGTGGCCGGCAGCCCGGCGACGCCGACGATGGCGGAGACGACGAAGTCTACCTCGGGCAGGGTGGCGGCCTGGATGGTGCCCTCCCGGCCGGAGACTACCTCAATGCCGCGGATGCCGCTTGAACGCAGACGCATGCTCAGTTGCTGCGCGAGCTCCGGCGCGGCCATGGACACGACGCGGGGGCGCCAGCGTGCCGCCTGCTGGAAGGCGAGATCGACGTTGCCGCCGGCGGCCAGCGAAGCCACGGCAAAGCGGTCGGGAAAGCTTTGGACGATGGAGAGGGTGCTGGTTCCGATGGAGCCGGTGGAACCCAGGATGGCGATCTGCTTCAAGGGGCGCCGTTCACATGAATCGTTGAATTTGGTGGTTGAGCGGCACTTTGCGCCGATTTTCAATCCGTCCGTGTTTCTTCAGGCAAGCCGTCATTCTGAGCGCCTGGGCGTGGGCGCGAAGAATCCACGCAAAAAGCCGGCTTCTCAAAGGATTCTTCGTCGCTTTGCTCCTCAGAATGACGAGCTCCCGGAGAATGACGACGTCCTGGGGTGCATCTATCATCCGGTGCGGCTAGAAATACTGCTGAACGAGTTGAGCGTACCACAGCACCGGGGCCGCCAGCAGCAGGGCGTCGATGCGATCCAGCACCCCGCCGTGGCCGGGTAAGAGGCCGCCGGAGTCCTTGACCCTGGCGCCGCGCTTGATGGCCGACTCGATGAGATCGCCAAGCTGTGCCGCGATGTTGAGCAGGATGGCGAGCAGGATCCAGTGCAGATGGGAGCCGCTGTAGCTGATCCATCCGAGGCCGCGCCTTTCGAGCGCGGAGGCCAGCCCAAAGAGCACGAAGACGATGACGACGCTGGCAGCGACCGAGGCGATGCTTCCCTCCCAGGTCTTGTTGGGGCTGAGGCGGGGGGCGAGCTTGCGCTTGCCCAGGTTCTTGCCCACGTAGAGCGCGGCCACGTCCCCCGACCAGACGACCAGAAACAGCAGCAGCAGCAGCGAGGGACCGTTTTCCTGCGCCCACAGCAGGGGGATGGTGATGAGCGAGAGACCGATGTAGAGCAGGCCGAAGATCGAGGCGGCAGTGTCGAACAGCACCCGCTCGAGCGGGCTGCGGAAGCTGATGATGACGAAGAGCAACAAGGAGAGCGAGCTAAATACGGGGGTGAGCAGATCGGGCCGGCGGAAGGCAGCGGCGAAGAGAATGGCAACGGCGATGAGCACCAGAATGCGCGGGGTGCGCGCGCCGCTGGCGTGGGCCAGGCCCAGGTATTCCCAGAGCGCCAGCATGGCGACGATGGCGGTGGCCAGGGTGATGTGCCAGAAGAGCCCCTTGAACAACAGCAGCAGGACCAGCGGGATGAGGATGACTGCCGTGAGAATGCGGGCCATGGATGTGGTTCAGCATACCGCAGGGGCGGGGTCAATTCGCCCGCAGTCGATTCGCAGCCCGAATGGAGACGATATTCGTGGACGTGAACCCTACACAGGAACCAGCGTCTCAGGCCTCGTCTTCACCCCTCGTCTTCATTGCATTTCGCAGCAGATCGGTATCCCGCCCAGTGAAATTGGGCATGCGGCGGATGCGCCGAAGCTTCGCGCAACGCAGTTTATGGAGCACGCAACCGAGTGCATATATTGCAGGCTAACTATGTAACATAGGCCGCTGTCTAGACATATCTACTTACCACTACTCGGTACCTATTGTGACCTAATGAACTATATTCATGCGCGGTTAAGTCTTGCTTAACTATGCGCGAGTAAGTTTGCGCCCACACCGGACATTTCGATCAGCGCCCGTGTGGGGAGAGTCGTCATGAAATCTAGATTCGACGCGAATTGTTTGCTAGCAGTCATGGCTGTTGCCAGCATGCTTCTGATACTTTCAGGTCCTATGTCCCTTGCTCAGAACGAGCAGGATCTATCCAGCGCATCAAGCCATCCTCATTACATCAAGACTGTCTTCATCATCGTGATGGAGAACCACAACTGGACCGGCGGCCGCAGCAGTCAGGCGCTTAAAGGCAATACGTTCGCACCGTACATCAACTGGGATCTAATCCCCATGGCGTCGCACGCGAGCAACTATTGGAACCCTCCACATAACCATCCCAGCCTGCCCAACTATCTCTGGCTGGAAGCCGGTACGAACTTCGGCTTTCATGCCGATCGGTCCGCATACCGATATAGCCAGAGTACCCATGAGCACCTCGCTGCCTTGCTCGACAAAAGAGGTATCTCCTGGAGGGCATACGACGAGTCAACCAATGGCACGACGTGCCCGCTGGCGAATTGGCATAACCCGTTCGTATTCTTCCGTGATGAGACAAACAACAACGATCCTCACGACCGGCGGTGCATCGATCACGTCCGGCCCATGAAGGAGTTGGCGCGTGACCTGGCCGACCACAAAACAGCGCGCTATAACTTCATCGTGGCAAACAACTGCCACAACATGCACAACCCCTGCTATGGAGCCAACCAGATTCATGACGGAGACGAATGGCTTCGGACGCATGTGCCCGCCATCCTTCATTCCACGGCGTACCGGAGCGGCGGCGCCCTGTTTATTCTTTGGGACGAGGCACTGAGCGGCGACGGGCCGATTCCCCTGATCGTGCTCTCACCGTTCGCGAAAGGAAATGGATACTCCAATCATCTGCACTACACGCATGGCTCGACGCTGCGTACGCTGCAAGAGATCTTCGGGGTTGGCCCGCTGATTCGGGATGCGGCGAGAGAGAGGGACCTGCGGGATCTGTTCACCGTCTTCCCCTGAGTCCAAAGCATCTCGACCCGCTTTGCTCTTATCTGTCACCGGAGGAAAAAAAAGCCCCACCAGGTTTGGTGGGGCTTCTGACTCTGCGCCGAAGGCGCGGCAGCCGAGGTCGTCGGGATCAGGCGTGGGCGTGCTCGATGACCTGTTCGCGGATGACGTCGTCCTGCCGCTCTTCGGTGGTGGACTTGGGCAACGCGATATTCAGTACGTCGTCGATGCTGCTGGCGTAGTGAATGATCACGCCTTCGATCTGGTCGGGCGTCAGATCCTCCTCGACGTTCTGGCGATTCTCCGCCGGAAGGATGACCTGGGTGACGCCGGCGCGCTTGGCCGCAAGGAACTTCTCCTTGATGCCGCCCACGGGGAGAACATTCCCGCTGAGCGTGATCTCACCGGTCATGGCGGTAAGCGGATGCACCGGCGTATCGGTCATGAGCGAGACCAGGGCCGTAGCCATGGTGACGCCGGCCGAAGGGCCGTCCTTGGGAATGGCGCCTGCCGGAACGTGGATGTGGATGTCCTGCTCCTTGGTGAAGTCTTCGTCGAGCCCCAGGGAGCGGGCGTTTGACCGCACCCAGGTGAGCGCCGCCTGCATGGACTCCTGCATCACCCCGCCCAACTGGCCGGTCATGGTGAAGCCGCCCTTGCCCTTCATGCGGTTGGCCTCGATGAAGAGGACATCGCCGCCGGCCGGCGTCCACGCCAGTCCGACCGCCACGCCGGAACGCCTGGTGCGTTCGGCGATCTCGGTATCCACGCGGACCTTGATGCCGCCCAGAAACTCGTGAATGATCTCCTTGCTGACGACCAGCTTGTCGGTCTTGCCCTCGGCGATACGTCGCGCCTGTTTGCGGCAGATGGTGCCAAGGAGTTGCTCGAGTTTGCGCACGCCGGCCTCGCGCGTGTAGTGGCGCACGATGTGGCGAGTGCTCTCCTCCGGAATCTCGATCTGATCCTCGGTCAGACCGTTCTCCTTGATCTGCCGGGGAATGAGATAGCGGTAGGCGATGTGGACCTTCTCCTCCTCGGTGTAGCCCTGCAGCTCGATGATCTCCATGCGGTCACGCAGCGGCTCGGGGATGGGATCGAGCATGTTCGCGGTGCAGATGAAGAGCACCTTGGACAGATCGAACGGCACGTCCAGGTAGTTATCGCGGAACGTGTTGTTCTGCTCCGGATCGAGCGTCTCGAGCAGCGCCGAGGCCGGATCGCCACGGAAGTCGCGGCCCAGCTTTTCGATCTCGTCCAGCATGAATACGGGATCGTTGGTCTCCGCGCGGCGCAGCCCCTGCATGATCTGCCCGGGAAGCGCGCCGATGTAGGTGCGGCGATGCCCGCGGATCTCCGCCTCATCATGCATGCCGCCGAGCGAAATGCGCTGGAACTTGCGGCCGAGCGAACGCGCGATGCTGCGGCCGAGCGAGGTCTTGCCCACGCCCGGAGGTCCGACGAAGCAGAGGATCGGCCCCTTCATGTCCGGCTTGAGCCGGCGCACGCTGAGGTAGTCCAGAATGCGGTCCTTGACCTTCTGCAGATCGTAGTGGTCCTCGTCCAGGATCTCCTTCGCCTTGATGATGTCGACCTCGCCGCCGGAGCTCTTGGCCCAGGGAAGGACCGCGAGCCACTCGATGTAGTTGCGGGTGAGCGAGTAGTCGGCGGCCATGGGGGACATGCGCGAGAGGCGGTTGAGTTCTTTCGTCGCCTCCTTCTTCACATCCTCCGGCATGCCGGCGCCTTCGATCTTCTGGCGCAGCTCCTCGATATCTTTCTGGCCCTCGTCCATCTCGCCGAGTTCCTTCTGGATGGCCTTGAGCTGCTCGCGCAGGTAGTAATCGCGCTGCGACTGCTGCACCTGGTCCTGCACCTCGGTCTGGATCTTGTTGCGCAGTTGCTGAACTTCCAGCTCCTTGGCGAGGTGCTTGTTGATCCGCTCCAGGCGCGCGACGATATCCGGCGTCTCCAGCAGCTCCTGTTTGTCGGAGGTGGGCAGAAACGGCAGCGAGGAGGCGATGAAGTCCACCAGCCGGCCGGAGTCTTCAATGTTGAGTGCGATGGTCTGCAGTTCGTCGGAAAGCGTAGGCGATGCGCTGACGATCTGCTGGAACTGCGAGGTCACATTGCGCTGTAGGGCCTCGAGTTCGGAATCGCGGGAGGGCGCCTCCTCCGGGATGGTTTCGACCGCCGCGGTGATGAACGGCTCGGTCTTGTGGATCTCGCCGATACGCACACGTTCCGTGCCTTCGGTGAAGACGAAGAGGCTCTGATTGGGCATCCGGACGACTTTATGGACGGTCGCCAGGGTGCCAACGGAGTGCAGGTCGCTGGGCTGCGGAGCATCCACGCGGGCGTCGCGCTGCGCCACCACCACGATGGTCTTCTCCTCGCCCAGGGACTGGATAAGCTGAATGGAGCTCTCCCGTCCCACGGTCAGTGGGAGGACAGCGTGCGGGAACAGTACGGTGTCGCGGACGGGCAGCACGGGCAGGACGCGATCCATCTCGCCGGTCCGGCGTTCTTCGCGCTGCTTCAACTTTGCTGGTTCGATAATGCTCAGGAAATCGTTAGACATGAGTGTCCTTGTATAAGACTTTCAGACATTGGATGCATCAGCTTTCGAGAAGTCGCAGCCGCTTGTGCCCGGGTTCCCGGCCTTCGCTCTTGAGTGTGCTCCCTACTCAGACCTGGTTAGAAGCGAAAAAGAAGGCCCCACCGTACGTTAGGATGCCCAACGGTCACTTGCGGCGGGGAGATCGTTCCCGGCGTGTCAAATCGCGGCGTGGTGGGTGTGGCAGTGGGCGCCCGCTTCAGTTCTCGACGGCAGTCGCCTGCCGGGTCACAACGCGGGGCGGTAGCGCCCCAGCTCTTTGACTCGCAGGCAGGCGGCGCGCAGGCGCTCCACCAGCGCATCGGCGGCTTGGGGGCTTTGGACGACGGCGTCGAAGAAAAAGGTGTAGGACCAGGGCTGCCCGAGGATAGGCCGGGATTGGATTTTGGTGAGGTTGGCGCCGGCGCCGGCGGCCGCGGTGAGAGCGGCGGCCAGCCTGCCGGGAGCGTCCTCGACCTGGAAGCCGAAACTCACCTTCTGCGTCCCGGAAAGGTCTCCCGGATATTTTCCAGAATATTCTGCGGGATATGCGGATTCAGGAGAGACAGGGAGATCGCTGGCTCCACCCTCCACGGTGTCTGGAGCGCTTGCCGGGCCGGCCTTCCCGGGAAAAGCTGGAGTGCCCGCGGCCCCCGGAAAGACCAGCACAAAGCGGGTGAAGTTGGCGGGATCATCTTCGATCCCGGCGAGCAAGATACGGCCCTTATGCACCAGCGCCGCGCGGTCTCCGGCGATGGCGCCGGAATGGCGATCGCGCAGCTTCACCAGTTGCTTGACCGCGCCCGCGGTGTCGTAAAACGGCACCGGCTCGATGCGCGGGTGATCGGCGAAAAACCGGCGGCACTGCGCCAGAGCCACCGGGTGGGAGTAGACGCGGCGGATGGACTCAACCGTACTGCCGGGCAGGCCGATGAGGTTATGGCGGATGGGCAGGATGGTCTCGGCGACGATGCGGACATCGCGGGCATAGAGCAGGTCGAAGTGCTCGACCACCGAGCCCGCGAGTGTGTTCTCGATGGGAAGTGCGAGCGCGTCCGTCCCGCCCGCTTCGAGCTGGTGGAAGGCGTCCGCCGAGAGCATGCAGGGCAGCACGGTCGCGTTGGCCTCAAACTGCAGGGCCGCCTCGTGGCTGAAGGAACCGTTTTCTCCTTGGATCGCGATACGCATAGTGGTTTAAATCCCATCCTTTCTGTCAATCACGCTCTGCGCACCTGCGCACCGGGACCCACCACCAACCGACGGCTAAAGCAGACCGTCCGCGCATGCCGCACAGGAACCGGGCCAGACGCGGACGGCAACCTATCCGTCTTGAGCCGCACCATATCACACCGGAACTACAGTTTCCGGGACCACACCGGAGCCGTTTCCTTCGGGTCACACCGGATGCATTCCTTCCGGAACGACTCGGGGACTTCTTCCGGCGCGACACCAGGCGCAGATTCTTACGGCGGGTGCAGATTCTTAGGGGGAGGCATGCCAGGTGCTTTGGACCATTTTCGTCATTCTGCTGGTTCTCTGGCTGATCGGCTTTATTGGCTTTCAGGTGATGGCGTGGTATCTCCACCTGCTGCTGGTGATCGCGATCGTGGTCCTCGTCATCCAACTGATTGGCGGAAGGCACCGCAGGATTTAACCCGGCACCTCAGGCAGGCGAAGCAATGTCTTGCCATAAACCAAAGCGAACCATACGACACACGGAGGCACCATGGATAAGGATCAGGTATCAGGCAAATTCGATCAGGCAGTCGGCAAGGTGAAGGAGAAGGCCGGAGAGGTGTTCGGCAATGAGAAGCTGGCAAACTCCGGCGTGGCCGACCAGGTGAAGGGTTCGGCAAAGGAGACGTGGGGCAACGTGAAGGACGCCACCAACACCTCCAGTACGGATCGCGCGGTGAACGATACGACCACCGGCACCCACGAGGCGCGCAGGAGCGTCACTGACTCGGTACAGAATGTGAAGAACAAGGTCAACGACAAGATTGACGACTACAAGGAAGAGCAGCGCACCAAAGAACGCGCCTGAGCTGCGGCGCTGCTAAATCTGAACCAAGCGGCCTCGCGGAATGCGGGGCCGTTTTCATTGCCGGAGTATGGGTGGTGTGTGCGAGCGGGCAGCCTCAGGGCCAGAGGAGGCCGTTGACCCGCAGCACCGCGAGCGCAATGGCCAGGAAGAAGACGATGGAGATGACGCCGTTCAAGGTGAAGAACGCGGCATTCAGGCGGCGGAGGTCCCGCGGGGAGACGATCAGGTGCTCGTAGAGCAGCAGCGCGGCGACGATGGCCAGACCCACCCAGGCCACCGGACCGAGCGCGAAGAGCCGCACCAGCCAAACCAGCAGCAGAAACATGAGGATGTGCATGCCGCGCGCCATCCAGAAGGCGTTTTCAAGGCCGACGGACTGGGGCACGCTCCGGAGCCCCGCCGCGCGGTCGTGTTCCATGTCCTGGCAGGCGTAGAGCACATCGAAGCCGGCCACCCAGAAGAGCACCGCGACGGTGAGCACCAGGATGCGCGGATCGAGGTGCCCGCGGATGGCGATCCACGCGGCCGCCGGGGCGATCCCCAACGCCAGCCCCAAAAACAGGTGCGACCAGCGAGTGAAGCGCTTGGTGTAGGAGTACAACAGCAGGACCATCAGGGCGATGGGCGAGAGCAGGAACGACAGCCGGTTCAGTTGCAGCGCCGAGAGAACGAACAGCAGAGACATCCCCACAGTGAAGAGGCCGACAAAGCGGCGGGAGAGCAGCCCGGCGGGAATGGCGCGCGAAGCCGTGCGGGGGTTGGCGCGGTCGAGGTCCGCATCGGCCCAGCGATTGAAGGCCATGGCGGCGGAGCGGGCGGTGACCATGCAGACCACGATCCAGATCAACTGATGGAGCGAGGGCCAGCCGCGCGCCGCCAGCACCGCGCCGGTGAGGGCGAAGGGGAGCGCGAAGATGGAGTGCTCCCACTTGATCATCTCAAGCGTGACGCCGAGATTCCGCAGAATGGACACAGACGCACCTTTCTGGCTTCAGTGTACCGGTAAGTAGGAACCACCCCACGGAACGCCAATACGCATCTGCAATACGCATCTGCGCTTGGTTGCGTCACGACTGGAGGAAGTGCAGACAGAGATCTTGCGACTGAGCCCTGATGCACTCAGAACGACAGAGGCTATCCCAGCAGGAACGCTGTCCGTAATCGATCGGTCATTTACGCTCGCTCGAGCTATTCGCCACCTGGAGGTTGTTGGTCACGCTGAAGACGCCCGGCACGCCGTTCGCCTGGATGCCGGCAACATCTTTATCCGACTGGTTGAGGACCACACCGGAGAGGATCACGTGTCCGTTGACCACCGTGATGCGGATGGGATTGGCGGGATCGATCGCATACTTGTTGAGCGAGGGATATCCATAGACGGCGCGCGCCACGCGGATCCTGGTCTCGTTATCGAAGGGCGACAGGGGGTCGACCTGGATGTGATCGACGACATTGGTGATGCCGGGAGTATGGCTGGCGAGCGAGAGCGCGGAGGACTTGGCCACCGGACCAAGTGCATGACCGCTCAGGGTGGCGACACCGTTCTGAACGGAAACATCGATGGCGTTGAACGCATTGCCATAGCCCACGCGGTCATAGGCCAGTTGCTTGCGCAGCTTGTCCTGGAGCTGCTGGTCGGAGGTCTCGCCGGCCGCAACCTCAATGTCATTGACCACAGAGGTCAGCCCCTTGGTCTTGGCCACCTTCTTCTCTGCCTGTTGCTTGTCATCGTAGATTTTGACTGGACCGCTCAGAGTCGCGATACCGTTCTGCACCGAGACGTGCACATCCTTGAAACGCGATCCCTTGAGCTTCTTCTGCACCTCAGTCTGTAGCTTGGCATCGTCCTGAGCGGTATTGGCCGGAGCTGCTTTGGCCGCAGTCTGCGCCACGCCGGGCAGAGCGCTTGCGGACGCGAAAAGAAAAGTCGCAGCGAGTGTGGGGGCGATCAAGAGCTTTCCAAACAGCATCTTTCCAAGCGGCATCTTTCCAAACGGCATGGCGCGTCTCCTTGCGGTACGAAGCGATGTCAAGTCGGCGTCGAGCGGCGGATGACCCGGGGCGGTCCGCGCGCGCGTCGACACTCCTTGTGTAAGGACACTAAAGATACACGGTAAGTTGCCCGCAGGTCCTAGGAAATAAACCGCCTACATTCCTCGGCCTACAGGAGAAAGTCTCTAGCGATAGCGGCGGTGAATCTTGAACAGCAGGCTGAAGACGTCCGATTCATCGCGCACGGCGGTAAGGGAGAGCGTGGGCGAGAGGTTGAGCTGCGCCTGGATGAGCTGCGCCGAGGTGGTGTTGATGTTGGTGGCGTAGGTGAGTTGCACGCTTTGCCCGATGTTCTCCTGCACGGTGATGCGTGCGCTGGAGTTGCCGAGCGAACCCACGTAGGTGGGATCGATCTTGACGCTGCCGACCCCGAAGAGCTTCGAGACGCGGTTGCTGACGGTGGCGTTGAGAGCGCCGCTCAGCAGGGCGTTGGTGGTGCCATTGACCCCCGCCGCCGACTGCTCGGAGGAGTAGATAGACTGCTCCTCCTGGGTACGGCCCTGCGCCAGCAGCGAGATGACATCTGCCTCCGGAAGCGGCGGCTCGGAGCGGAAGGTGGGCGTGAGCTTGTTCATGCTCCCGTGCAGGCCGATGGTGACGTCGTACTCCTCGATGCGCGCTGTGGCGTCCAGGTCGATGGTCGGCTCGATGTGCACCGGATTGGTGAAGAAGATGTCGCCATGCTGCAGTTGATAGGTAGTGCCGGAGAAGGTGGCCTGGCCGTCGGTGATGGTGATGCGGCCCAGGACCGAGGGCTGGGCTACGGTGCCGCGCACGCGCAGGTTGACGCTGCCGGCGAGTTGCGCAAAGGAGTTCTGGAAGTCGAGCTGTGGCGCGGAGGTGACATGCACGTCGAGCCGGATCTTGTTGGTGAACGCGGTCGGGTCCGGCGGTGGCGCGACGGCCCCCGATCCGGCAAGGGCGGCGAAATCCACGTTGGAGCCGACCAGGAAGCGCGTGACCACCACGTTGCCGCTCACCAGGATTCCCGTCTGCATACCTTGCACGCGGAGCTTGGTGTCAGTCGAGGCGCTGAGACCGGCGTAGCGGAAGCGGGTGTCCTTCAACGTCAAGGTGAGATCGCCGTAGATACCGCCCTGGTACATGAGGAAACCGGCGAGCTTGACCTGGCCGCCGCCGGTGGTGCCAACCATGTTCTGGAGCTCCAGCCGTCCGTCGGCGAGCTGCATGGTGCCGTTCAGATGGCTGATGCCGTTGGGGATCGCCTGGTAGGCGAAGTTCACGTTGGTTAAGACCACCTTGCCTTCGACGTCGGGCTTTTTGAGTGCGCCGGTTGCGGTCAGATGCAGATCGACGTGTCCTGAAGAGGAGATCTCCGGGCTGAAGCTCTGGATCAGCTTCAGATTGAGCGCGCCTTCGGCGGCAAGATCCATCCCCTGATCGCCGAACAGGTCGACGGTTCCATGTGCCTGGAGATTGGTGTCTTCCGCCGTGAGATCAAGCTGGGTCAGGTCCAGTATCCCGTTCCGCAGCGTGGCGCGGATGGGCCCTTTGGTGGTGACCGGCATGCCGCGCACAGTGACCGAGAACTGATCGATGCTGGCGTCTCCGCTGAGCAGCTTGGGGGTCTTGGCGGGGCCGGTGACGGTGACGGTTCCGGCGATGACGGAGTGGCTATTGATGCCCTGCACCGCTGCGATCTTCATCAGCGGATCGATGTCTAGCCGGGAGAACGTCAACTTGGCATCGGTCTGATAATCGCCCGCCAGCGCCACCTTGCCCGCGAGATTGATTTGCGCGCCGATGAAGTCGGAGTTGGCGTTGAGGAAGAGCGTATTCGCGGTGGTGTGGATTTCAGCCTTGACGCCGCCTGCCTGCTGACCGCCCAATACCAGATTCGTAAGCTGGAGATGTCCGTTGAGCTGGGGAGCCTGCGCGGTTCCGGCGGCATGCAGGTCAAAGCCAAGGCCGCCGGCGATGGAGATCTTTCCCTTCTGCAACTGCTGCAGGTGCGCGAGCTCAAACCCGGTGCCGGTGACATTGGCGTGGAAGCTCTTGGCGGTGAGATTGTAGCCGCCGTCTGCCATGAGCTTGCCGCCATTCTGCGCGAGGACGAAGTTCGAGACGCCGACCTCCTTTCCGGCAAAGACCAGATCGGTGTTCAGACTCTTGTAGGGCTCGCCGTAGATGTTGCCGCCGAGCACGGTGAGATGACCGCCGCCATTCAGGTTGCCCAGCGTGCCGGCGACATGCGCCTGCAGGTTCAGCGTGCCGGTAACCGGGAGGCTTTCGCCCGCGATGGAGAGCAGCTCGGGGACTGCGGCGTTGTGGATGCTGGCGTCGGCGGTCAGCGCGGAGTCGTCGTCGAAGGCCAGCCGGTTGTGCCGCAGGCGATGCGCGTGGAGTTGGCCGGAGGCGTGGATGAGCGTGTGGCCGCGACGCAGCGTAGCCTGGTGAATCGAGATCAGCGCCGGAGCATACTCCGCATCTATTTCGAGATCGTCCCACTGGATGGTCTGCCGTGTGCCCGCAGAGGCGGGAGGTGGATGCGGCGGGGTGACGCTGACGGGAACGGTGTGTGGCGGGTGCGCAGTTGCGGCAGTGGCGGCGGTATCGATTACCGTGGCGAAATTGATCGCGCTGAGGTGCCCCTTCACATCCGGAGCTTGGAGCGAACCGGTGACCGTGCCGTGGAAGCCGGCCTCTCCGTGGAGCTGCACCGGCAGAGCGGTCACGCCCTTTTGCTTTTTGGTGGGAAGGTTCAGCGCGATCAACGCGCGGTTGAACTCGTTCAGATTCGTGGTGGTGAAATCGATCTTGAGCGAGGTGGGGCCGGTAGCGGGTGAAAAGCTGGCGCGGCCGCTCGCGCCCAGAAACGAAGCGGGCGTGTGGATATCGACCTTGCGCGCATCCAGCCGGCCGCCGCGATTGACATAGCTGACATCGAGCAGGCCGCGAACCGGGACCTGGTTGGGCGTGGGTGGCCGCGGTGGCGAGAGATCGATGTGCGCATCCGCAACCATGTCGGCGATGGAGCCGGTCCAGCGGATGTCCGCTGTGCCATCGGCCTCGGTGTCGAAGCCGAAGTCGGGATAGCGTTTGGCCGCGAGGGTTTCAAGCACGGTCTGGAGCTTGAGTCCGAAGATCCGGGCGTGGATGTTCGCCTGCTGCGGCGGGGCCTTGGCTGCCGCAGGGGCCAGGGGTGGACTGCTGGTCCGCGGGCCAGAAGTGATTCCGGACGCGGTCGCGGTGGTAGACGCCGGCGGCAGCCAGTGCAGCAGCTTGATATTCGCATCGATGCCGCCGCCCTGACGCAGACGCGCGGCGAGGTCGGGCAGCAGGATCTCGTCCGGCGTGGCGCGCAGTGATGTCGAGACGTTCAGGCCGGAGAGCAGCAGCGATGGCGAGCGATAGGTGGCGTCTTTCAGCTTCAGATTGCCGCGGAGGTCAAACACGGTAGCGCCGGTTCCCTGCCCCTTGAGCTGCAGCACCGCTTCACCCGGACCCAATCCATCGACCTGCGCCAGCTCCGCGATCTCGCGCAGATCCACGGAACCGTTGGCGGCGACGTGCCAGTTGAGCTGGGTGAAGTCCGCCAGCGCCGCGGAGGCTTCAAGATGGCTCTTGCCGGAGACGAAGTGCAGCCCCTTCACTTGGACCGCATTGCGCGCCATCTCGGCGGTGAGGTCCAGTTGAGAGTGCACCGTCGGTCCCGGTTTCCCCGCCCCCGCTTTCCCCGCCCCCGCTTTCCCCTCAGCGGCGGCGCGCGCGGCGGTCAGGTCTTCAATGTGCAGCGTTCCCAGGTAGTGGCCGTTCATGGGAAGATAGCTGACCTTCGCGGCGAGATTATTGGCCTGGAGGTCCAGGGGCATGGCGCGCTGGTTGACCAGGATCAGGCCGTTGTCAATCTGCGTGCGATTCACCTGCAAGTCGAAGATCGTATCCGTCACGGATTTGTTGCTGCTGGTCTTGGTTTTGGGCGTGGGCTGATTGGTGGTGCCGTCCTTGTAGAAGATGAGGTGGAAGACGGGATGCTCGGCCTGCAGCAGCCGCAGTCCGATATCCGCTTTGAACAGATCGATGATCTTGGCGTGGACCAGCAGCTTATCGACGTGCGCATAGGGAATCTCCTGCGGAGATTCAAGGCCGTGAATGGTGAGCCCGTCGAGCTCGACCTCCAGCTTGAGCGGATGCCAGCTGAAATGCGCCAGCTCCACACGGCCGCCGGTTGCGGTGCTGAGTATGTCCACCAGCTTGCCGCGCACCAGGTTCGCGAACGAAGACGTAGAGGCATACCAGAGGGCGCCGAGCACGACGATGACCAGCAGCAACACGCCGCCGGCGACGATGCGGCCGAGAGTGCGCCAGATGCGGTGGCGGCGCGGCGCCGGGATGCCGGATGCGGTATTGGGAGGCGGCGGGCTCGGAGGGGATGTCACTCGACACCTCCGGTGGTTTCCCCTGCTGCGTCTCCGCCCCGCGAGCTCACGCTGGCGCCTACGGATGCATAAGCAGGATCGAGGATGGCGACGCTGCCCGCATCTCGCAGGCTCTTGAGCCAGTCGTTGAGCAGCGCGGTGACACGCTGCTGCAGCAGCACCTCATCGATGCGGCTGGACACTTTGGCCAGCGGCGGCGGGGTGGCCTTGCGGCGTTCAAACGCAGGCACCAGCGTCTTGTTGTAATAGTCCGCGATCTCGGTATTGGAGATGCGGATGCCGCTGCGGAAGCGCAGTTCAATGAACTTGAGGATCTGCATGCGCTGCTTCCAGCGCGCGTCGATTTCGGATTCGGTAAATCCCTGCGCGGCAAGAAATCGCCGCCAGCCGGCGTCGGTCTCGCAGGCGTACTGCACGCAGTTGGGGATGTGCCGGCGCAGGTCGGCGAGCTCCTTCTGCACGGCTTCATCCTCAGGCGGCGGTGCGATCTGCTGATTCTTCATCTGCTGCAGGATGAGAGTCCGGCTAACCAGATGCTGCATGGCCTCGAGCGGCGTAAAGCGGCCGCCAGGTACGCTGTAGGGCTCAAAGACGGCGAAGCGCTGTTCCGCCCGCACATCGCTCTCGAGGATCACATCTCCGTTGATGACTGCCACGACGCGGTCCAGCAACTCCGCCGGCGCATGGTCCTTGCTCGCTTCGGCCTGGACGGCGGCTTCCCCATTACCGAGCGGCGGCAGGCTCGGTTGGCCCATGCCCTGCTTCAACTCGGGCAGCATGATGATGCCCTCCACCTCGCCATTGGCCTTGTCCGCTTTGAAATCCGCGCTGCCGGGTACATCGGCCGTACCCACGGGCTCGTCATGACTGGTGGCCTGAGGACGCGAGGGCTGGGTCACCGGCTGCTGATCGGCGGCTGGCGCAGGCGCGGTGTTCTGGATGCCCTGCGCGCGGCAGGCGCACGCAGCGAGCAGCACCAGCGCCACAGAGGCCGCTGCCCGCCATCCCTTCCGGTATGTGTGCCCGCGCCAGGTACGCATTAGAATGTCTGCCCGATGCTGAAGAAGAAGTTGAAGTGATTGGCCTGCCCTATCTGCGGCTGGGGTGTGGCGGAGTTGTTGCTCTGGTAGTTGTAGACCTCGGGGAAGAAGGGCGGATTGAGGTTGTAACTGGCATCCACGCGCAGCGGACCAATGGGGGTGTGGTAGCGCGCTCCCAGCCCGATGGCGTGGGAGAAGTAGTTGAAGGAGCAGGTGGTCGCCGGGGTGTTGATGGTGCCGTTGGGATTGGTGTTTACCGTGGGAATGGTACGGCAGCTCGACTCGTTCGGCTGGTGAAAACGGAGAAAGCTGGGGAAGACATTGGAAGATTTGTCGAAGACATTCCCCATGTCGTGAAAGAGCACGAAGCCCAGATTGTTGCCGACCAGCGGCAGATTGGGATAGGGCGTACGCAACTCGAAGGTGTTGACGAAGGCGGCAAAGCCGCCGATGGGGTAGCCGGTCTGCGGGTCGCGTGGGCCGGCGGCGTTGATGGAGAAGCCGCGATGGGAGGTAGCGCCGCCGGCGTAGAGCCTCTCCGGCAGCGGAACGAACTCCTGCTTGGCGGTGCCGAAGGACCGCTCCTGGCCGTAGCGGGTTTCGCGCGCGAAGACCCAGTGCCGCCGGCCGAAGTCGTAGTAGCTTGAATTGGTCAGATCGATGCGGCCGAAGTTGGACTGGGAACCGAACTTCGAATTGGAAAAAAAGGTGGACATGGTATTGAAGGTGCCGTGATGCGCATCGAGAGGATCGTCGCGCGTGTCACGAATGTACTGCAGACCTGGACCGGCGATGCGCGCCGGTTGGGACAGCAGCGGAATCAGCGCGAGGCTTACCTGGATGGAATTGGGATTCACCCGAACCTCGCGATAGGAGAACGAGTAGATGAGCGTCGTCGGCTTGTTGACGCGCTGGGTGACGCGAAAACTCGCGCCGAGCGACGAGGCCGAGTAGGTAGTGACGTTCTGGCTGCTGGTGTAGCCGCCGGAGATCGACGCACTGAGGTTGGGATTCCGCAGGATGCCGGGGTTTTGATAGACCAGGATGGCCTGCTGCTCCAGCGTGCCGTACCCGGTGCGCAAGGTCAGCGACTGATTGGTGCCGCGAAGGTTGATGCGCGAGATATCCAGGAGGACATTCGGACTGATGCCGAAGCGGCCGTTGGCGCCGGAGCTATAGGTGCTGGGGTTGATGCCAAGCTGGATCAACTCCGCGGCGGAGGGCTGGTTGCGGTAGGGCGTGCCGGTCTGCGCCTGAAAGCCGAAGCCGTAGGTGATGTCCCAACGCTTGGCTTCCGTGAGCTGCACCAGGACATTCTTGTGCAACTGATCGCCGTTTGGGTTCTGGATGGCTGCGTTAACTTCGTTGAAGAGCGCTAGATTATAGAGCCGGCGCTGGGTATCGAGCAGGCCGGTCTGATCGATGGGCTTGCCGGGGCGAATGGTGATGCGATTCTCGACCACCCGCGGCCGGGTGTAATGAAGACCGGAGACCAGTACCTTGTTGACGAAGAACTGATCGCCCTCGGTGATCTCCATCTTCACCTCGACCAGGCCGGGATGCTGGGGATCGGTCGCCTGCACCATGTTGACCTGCGCGTTCTCGTAACCGTGGCTGAGATAATAGGTGAGCACGACATCGCGGTCGGCAGTGATGTTGACTGATGAATAGGGCTGCCCCACCTGAGTGTTGAGCAGGGGGCGCAACGATGCCGGGCTGACCTTGTCCGCGCCGCTGATGGTGTAATCGCCGATCTTCTGCTGCTGGCCCTCCTCGATCTTGTAGACAACGGCGAGGTGCGCGAGCTTGTGTTTACCCTTTTCGCCGTTCAACTCCAGATCCCTGATCTCAGGCGTGACCGTGACATGGCTGAAGCCGTTGCCCTGGTAGAGCGCTGTCAGGTTATCCGCGTCGCTGTCCACCAGCGCCTGACTGAAGGTTCCATGGCGCTCGACGAAGTTGGCCGGCCGGACGCTGATGTGCTCCTCAACCGTCTCGTCATCGAAGTACTTGTTGCCGACGACCTTGACCGAGTCCACGCGATGTTCCGCGCCCTCCTGCACGTTATAGAGCGCGGTGACTTCCGTAGTGCTGTTATGGACCGGCTGATGCGTGACCGTGGCGTCGAAATAGCCTTTACTCTGCAGGTAGCTGCGGATGTTGTGCGCACCCTCATTGATCAGGTCGAGATCGACGGCGCCCTCTTCATAGATCGGGACCAGTTGCCGGATCTTTCCTTTGCTTAACCTCGCGCCCTCCACCTCGACCTTCACCACCGGGCCTTCAACGGCGTTGAACTTGTAATTCAGTTCATTGGTGGACGGCTGGTATTCGGTGCTCACCAACGTGACATTGCCGGCCCAGCGATTCTTCTTCTGGTACGTCTTGCGCAGGCGGGTAAGGGCGCGGCTCACCGTCTTCTGGTTCACCTTGCTGTTGGGCTTCAGCTTGCCGGTCTTGCGAAACTTCTCGAGCGTCATGCCGGAGTCGCCCTCCACCTCGACGGCGCCCACGCGGGCTACGTCGCCGGGTTTGATGTCATAGAGAACATTCACCTGTGAGTTGGGAAGATCCAGTTGCAGGCGGCGCGTGATGGCGCCCTGGTAGTAGCCATTGTCCTTGAGCGACTGAGCCAGGGATTGCTGCGATCTATCCAATTTATCGCTGCTGAAGCGGGTGCCGGCGTTCAGCCGGGTAGAGGCCAGCAACTGCGTCTTCAGACGATCGTTGTTGATGCCGTAGATCACGGTGCGCCCGAGGAACAGCTTCGGCTCGCCGGAGAAGATGACGATGACGCCATCGCTCATGCGGATCGCCTCCACCTGAATGGTCTGATAGAGGCCCGTCTGGAACAGGCGGCGGAGACTGTCGCGTACCTTATTCGGGTCGAGTGCGTCCCCTTTGTGCAGCGCGAGTTCGGAGGGGAGTGGCTGGAGCAATTCCGCCGAGACGCCTTTGAATTGAAAATCGAGCACCTTCTGGCCGGCCAGCGCCTCGATGCCCACGGTCGTCCCAGGTGTCTCCTGAGCCGTCTCTTGCGGCGTCCCTTGAGTCGCAGCCGGAGACGTACCCTGATTTCTACCCTGCCCCGTACCTTGATTCGTACCCTGATTCGTACCCTGATTCGTGCCCTGATTTCTATCCTGAGGCATGATCTCCGGCGGATTCGCCTCCGGTGCGGACTGGGACTCGGATGTGGACGGCGGGGCAGACACAGACATGCGGTCCACACCGGACGTGCCCGGCGTCTGCTGGGCCGCGCACAGCGTGGCGCCGCCAAATATCAATGGCAGGACCCAGGCGGCATGCCGTGCCGCTTCAGAGAACTGGGGGCGTGGGCGGGATGCCGCGACGCGGGTGCCCATGAAAACGACGGTCAATCTGCCTCTCAGGATATTGGACCCGCTGTACTACTCTGAATCGCGCCGAAATCTTTCGAGCCGGTCGCAATCTGAGATGCAGACTTCGTCCACGTTGTATGCGCGCGGGGGCGCCCCTTCTCAAAGCACCCCTGGGGCCGGCTTACCGCGGAGCATACCAATCTATCTATACTCGACCTAGATGATATCCGCTCCCTCAGCTCCGGTGGAAGCCAGCGAGCGCTATTCGCGCCAGGCGCTCTTTCCTGGCATCGGCAGAGCGGGCCAGGAGCGCCTGCGGTCGGCGCATGTGGCCGTAGTGGGGTGTGGGGCGACGGGTGCGGCGGCCGCCAGCCTGCTGGCGCGAGCCGGTGTCGGCGTGCTGACGCTGATCGACCGGGACTTCGTGGAAGAGAGCAACCTGCAACGGCAGATCCTGTTCGACGAACAGGATGCGCGGGACGCCGCGCCCAAAGCGGAGGCTGCGCAACGCAGGATTCACCAGTTCAACCGCGAGGTGGTGGTCCACGCCCATGTCGCGGATCTGGTTCCCGGCAACGTACACGCGCTGCTCTCCGGCTCCGCGCTGGTGCTGGACGCCACAGATAATTACGAGACCCGCTATCTGCTGAACGACTACGCCATCGAGCAGGGCAAGCCCTGGATCTATGCAGCCGCGGTCGGCAGCTATGCCGTGACCATGAATGTGCTGCCGGGGGAGACCGCCTGCCTGGCCTGCCTCTTTCCCCAGGCGCCGGCCGGGGTGGTGGAGACCTGCGACACCGCGGGCATCCTGAATACGGCGGTCAACCTGGCGGCCTCGATCGAAGTGACCGAGGCGATCAAATTCCTGGTCGGCGCGCGGGAGCAGATGCGGCGCACGCTGCTGTCCTTCGACCTGTGGTCGAACGAACGCTCGGAGATCGCGGCAGGCGCGCCGCGGGCGGACTGCGCAGTCTGCCAGGCACGCGACTTCGCGCATCTCCGGGGAACGGCCCGTCCGCACATCACGCTGTGTGGCAGGAACTCGGTTCAGATCCATGAACACCATCGTCCGGTGGACCTTTCGGCGATGGCGGAGCGGCTGCGGCCGCACGGCGAGGTCCGCCACAACCAGACGCTGCTACATTTTCGCCGCGGCGCACACACCATCACGCTGTTCAGCGATGGACGGGCGGTCATCGCCGGGACCTCCGACGTGATGGTGGCGCGCAGCCTGTACGCGCGTTTCATTGGATCGTGACGACAGGGTCAGGGATGCAGGGGTCAGGGATGCAGAGGTGAGGGATGCAGAGGTGAGGGATCAAAGCAAAGGACTCTGGATCTTTGGACCCCTTGATCTTTGAAGCCCGGATCTCTTGATCTCTGGAACCCTGATCTCCGGAACCCTGATCTCCGGAACCCTGATTCTGATCTCTGATCTCTGATCGAGCCCTGCACAAGCAACCGATTCGACCCATCTGTCGTCGAAACATACTTACTCCGCTCCCAGGCAGAGTTGTGCGGAACGCGCGATGAAGACTACGGTAGAGGAATAGAGCACATCAAGAATGACAAAATCGGTAACGAACGGTCTCTTTTCGCCAAGCAAGAAAACGTCGAACTCAGGTGACGATCCCTCGCCGCAACGGGCGCCGCATCAGCATTTGCGGAGAAACCCGCCCATCGCGGGCGAAGCCGAAGCTATTGCCAAGGCGCAGGGCGGCGACGGTGCGGCGTTTGAGACGCTCTACTCGCTGCACAAGCGACGGGTGTATTCCCTCTGCCTGCGCATGCTGGGCAATGTAGCCGAAGCGGAGGACCTGACCCAGGAGGCGTTCCTGCAGCTCTATCGCAAGATCGGCACCTTCCGCGGCGACTCCGCATTCTCCACCTGGCTGCATCGTCTGGCGGTCAACGTTGTACTCATGCATCTGCGCAAAAAGGGGCTGCCGCAGGTATCGCTCGAAGAGACGCTGGAGCCCTCGCAGGAAGATGGTCCACGCAAGGACATCGGGGCGCGCGACCTCATGCTCTCCGGCTCCATCGACCGGGTAACGCTGGAGCGGGCGGTGGAGGACCTGCCCCCAGGCTACCGGCTGGTGTTCGTGCTGCACGACGTGGAAGGCTACGAGCACAACGAGATCGCCGACATGCTGGAGTGCTCGATCGGCAACAGCAAGTCCCAGTTGCACAAGGCGCGCATGAAGCTGCGCGACCTGCTGCGCACCGGGCAGCAACCGCAGCGCGGGCAGCAGTCGCCGCGCAAGGAGGCGGCCAAGGAAGCGTTGCGGGAGCCAGCCCACGTGGCCATCGGGGAGGCAGTCCATGAGCGCTGAAATCAGGAGCGCTGGAAGCAGGAGCGCTGAGAGCAGCAAAGCTGAGAACGGGAAGGCGAGTGAGTCGACGATGACGTGTGCGGAATTTCAGGAGACCCTGCCCGATCTGTTCGAGTCCGGCGTAGACCTCCGCGACCAGGAGCATTTGAAGAGCTGCGAGCAATGCGCGGCGCTGGTGCGCGATTTGGAATACATCGCGCAACAGGCCAAGCTGCTGCTGCCCATTCACGATCCCAGCCCGGCGGTCTGGACCAACATCCAATCGTCACTCGAGCGTGGATCGCAAGAGTGAGGCAGATGGTAGGATGAGCAGCATCTCTGCCGCAGCGGCAGAAGGTACGGGGTCCGGTGGGGAGCGCAGGGTGCAGAGGCCGCAGCGGGTAAAGGCGCCTGATTGTATTGAAACCGACCTGTCTGGTCGCATCGAACGGATCATCCTGACCGGCTTTATGGGCGCAGGTAAATCCACCGTGGGACGTACTCTGGCCGAGGCGCTGAGGTGGCAATTCCTGGATACGGATGATCTGGTCCGCGAAGCCCATCACGCATCTCCGGCTGAAATCTTCGCCCGGCACGGTGAGCCGTTCTTCCGGCAAGCGGAGCTTGTGGCACTCACCGGCGCGCTACAGCAGTCTGCATGCGTTGTGGGCCTGGGCGGCGGTCTGCTCGAGACAGAGTCCGCTCTGCCGCAGATCCTCGAGACGCCGGCAACCTTGCTGGTATTCCTCGAAGCTCCACCTCCGACGTTGTTCGCACGTTGCTGCGTGCCTGCCGCAGGTATGGCGCGCCCGCTGCTCGGACAACTGAGCGAGTTTGCCGAGCGGTATGCGCAACGGCTTCCCCGCTATCGAAATGCGCATCTAACTGTCGCGACAAACAGGCTGACTCCACACGATGTGGCGCGCCGAATCCAGAAAGAGATTGAACATCGAATCCTTGACGCTGCCGCAAAAGACGCTTCCCGAAGAACGAACGGGCCCGACGCACAAGGCTGAAGTCGTGCCTACCTCGCGGGAGCGCTTCCGCTCTCACCGCGGCGAGATCCTCTTCGCCTTTGCTCTGGCCATCGGTCTGCTTGTCGCCTACCGTTTGCGCGATGTGTTGATTATTCTGTTCGTCAGCGCGCTGTTTGCGGTGGTGCTGCTGCCGGTGATGCAGGCGTTCATGCGCATCAAGATCCGCAGGTGGCAGCCGGGCCGCGCCATTGCCGTCCTCCTGATGCTGGCCATTATGGGCGGCGCCATCGCTCTCTTCTCCATCTTCGCGTTGCCGCCCGTCGTTCACGATCTGCGCGAAGTGGTGGTCGAATTGCCCACCCGCGGCCCGGCAACGCTGGCCCGGCTCAAAAGAGTGCCCTTCGCCTCCCATATTGACTTCACCGCCCTTAACGCGAAGCTGCAGGACTACGGCTCGCACGTTGTGGGTTATATCCTGTCCTCCTTCGCCGGATGGGCGGGCGAACTTTTCAAGATCATCACCGGCCTGGTGCTGACGGTGTATTTCCTGCTGGAGGGGGACATCGCCTACAAGTGGTTTCTGTCGTTCTTCCCGGCCGCACATCGCGGGCGGCTGAACGACACCCTGCAGCGGGCGGCGGTGCGCATGGGCAAATGGCTGCTGGGGCAGGGACTGCTCATGCTCATCCTGGGGGTGCTGAGCACCATCGTCTTCGTCCTGCTGCACGTCCGCTTTGCCTATGTGCTGGGGGTGCTGATGGGGGCCTTCAATCTCATCCCGGTGGTCGGCGCAATGGTCTCGATGGCCCTGGTGATCGTCGCGGCGGCAACCACCTCCTGGAGCCAGGTGCTGTGGGTCTGCGTCTTCTATGCGATCTACGTGCAGCTTGAAAACTCCTATCTGACGCCGCGCATCATGCAGCGCCAGGTGGGTCTGGCCGGGATCACCGTGATCGTCGCCCTGCTGCTCGGCGGAGAACTCGCCGGAGTGGTGGGCGCCATGGTCTCTGTGCCTACGGCGGTGCTGGTAGCCATGCTGCTGGACGAATATGCGGTGCAACATGATGAGCTGCCGTCCGGGACCGATCATTACACTGCCGCCTCATAAAGCAGCCGCGGTGCATGCATCCCGTGCAGCCCGTTCTCTGCCGGCGTCGTGGTTCTTGGTATGATGGGCACAGGTCCCCGCCTTGCCCGAAGCGATCTTGAGAGCGATTCGGGAGAGCGATCTGGAGACCGCCCGCGATCTCATGCCGATGGCCCTCTTTTACAGTGCGCCCCTTTCCGCAGGAACTCAGTCCCTGTGACCGTCACAGCGCGCGCAGACACCCGACCCGATCCGGTGGAGCAAGCGCGGCTTGCGAGGCTGCCGCACTGTGGGCTGGAAGATCCTTTGCCTTCCGGAACCGCGCCTTCGCTGTTCGCTGACTACAAAGCCCTCTTCAAGGTGCGGGTCACCACGATGGTCATTGTGACCGCCTGGGCCGGTTTCTACCTCGGGTCCGTACGGTCCGGCATTCCCACGCTGCACATCGGATTGCTGGAAGCGCTGCTGGGCGTGGCGCTGGTCTCCGCCGGTGCGAGCGCGCTGAACGAGGTGATCGAACGGAAGTCCGACGCACGGATGCTGCGCACGGCGCGCCGGCCGCTGGCTGCCGGCCGTATCGGGCTCGCGCACGGCCTGCTGCTGGGCTTCGGCGCCGTCGCCGCAGGGTCGCTGGTGCTGCTGCTCTGGACCAACCTGATCACAGTGCTGCTGGCGCTGCTCACCGTCTTCACCTATGTTGCGGTCTACACGCCGCTCAAGCGGCGCACCACCATGGCTACCTTCGTCGGCGCCTTTCCCGGCGCGATGGGGCCGCTGCTGGGCTGGACCGCGGCGCGAGGGCAAATCGAATGGCCGGCGGTCGCGCTGTTCGCCGTGTTGTTCGTGTGGCAGTTCCCGCACTTCATGGCCATCGCGTGGCTCTACCGCGAGGACTACGCCCGCGCCGGCATCCGCATGCTGCCGGTAGTGCAGCCCGACGGCTGGTCTACCGTGGTTGAGGCGCTGGTGTATGCGGTGCTCATGATCCCGGTGAGCCTGCTGCCCTGGTATCTCGGTATCTCCGGGCGCATCTATGCGGTGGCCGCCGTGCTGCTGGGGATCGGCTACCTGGCTTACACCATTCGCTTCCGCCGCATCATCGGGGCGAAGAGCTTCCGGGACTCGCGCGTCTATGCGCGCGACCTTCTTAAAGTCAGCGTTATGTATCTGCCGCTGTTGCTCATCGTCATGATGCTGGACGCGGCAGGGGGAAGGAGATAACTTGGCTACCGCAACCGAACATCCGAGCCCCGAACATGCCAGCTCCGAGCCATCGGCTTCAACCGCGGTCGGAATTGCCGCCGCCGCGCCCATCGTGCTGTCCGCGCTTTCGCACGACTACGGCACGCGCGTGGCGCTCGATCGCCTCTCCTTCCAGGTAGAGCCGGCGCAGATCTTCGGCCTTCTGGGCCCCAACGGCAGCGGCAAAACAACCCTCTTCCGCATCCTCTCCACGCTCATGACGCCGAGCGGCGGTTGGGCGCGCATTCAGGGTTTCGACGTAGCGCGCGAGCCCAACAAGGTGCGGCAACAGACCGGCATCGTCTTCCAGGCGCGCTCGCTGGATATCAAGCTCACGGTGGAAGAGAACCTGCGCCACGCCGGACACCTGTACGGCCTGAGCGGCAAGCTGCTGCGGGCGCGCATCGCCGATGTGCTGGCGCGTGTGGCGCTGACCGATCGCGCAAAGGATTTCGTGGAGACGCTCTCCGGCGGCATGCAGCGGCGGGTGGAACTGGCCAAGGGTCTGATCCACTCGCCCTCGGTGCTGCTGTTGGACGAGCCCTCCACAGGTCTCGATCCGGGCGCGCGCCGCGACCTGTGGCAGTATCTGCGCACGCTCCGGGATGAAGAGGGCGTGGCGGTGCTGGTGACCACACACCTGATGGAAGAGGCCGAGCACTGCGACCGGCTGGCCATCCTGAATGAGGGCAAGCTGGTCGCGCTCGGCTCGCCGTTGGAGTTGAAGTCGGCCATCGGTGGCGACGTGGTGCTCTTTGAAACATCCAACGTAGACGCGGCACAGTCGCTGGCCGGACGCATGGCCAGCCGCTTCGGTGTACGGCCCACCGTACTGGGCACGACAGTGCGGCTGGAGCGCGAGAGCGGCCATCGCTTTCTCACCGAAGTGGTCGAGGCTTTTCCCGGTGAAATTGACGGTGTCTCCGTCGCCAAGCCGAGCCTCGAAGACGTGTTCATCCAGCGCACCGGGCATCGCTTCTGGACGGAAAAAGTCGACGCCAGCGAGAAGCAGAAGGAGGGCATGGACTGATGGCAACCATTGCTGCAACCACACCCCGTGCGGTCCGCGTCGCCACGCCGGGGATCGTCATCCCGTCCCTCTCGCTGTGGCAGCGGGAGATCGTGCGCTTCTATCGGCAGCGCGCCCGCGTCATCGGGGTCATCATCTCGCCGCTGCTCTTCTGGGTGGCCTTCGGTGCGGGATTCGCGCACAGCTTCACGCCGGGCGGCTCCGGTACGGCGGTCTCCGGCGCAGGCCATTCCTTCGCTTACTTCTTCCCTGGCTCCGTGGTGATGATCGTGCTCTTTACCGCAATCTTCAGCATGATGTCGCTGATTCAAGACCGCAATGAGGGGTTCCTGCTGTCGGTGCTGGCATCGCCGGTCAGCCGCTCCGCCATCGTGCTGGGCAAGGTGCTGGGCGGCGCAACGCTCGCGGCCATCCAGGGCATTCTTTTTCTGGTCTTCTCGCCCATTGCCGGCGTACATGCGAGCTTTGGCGGCATCCTGCTGGCCATTGCCGTCATCCTGATGATCAGTTTTGAGCTGACCGCCCTGGGCTTCACCATCGCGTGGCCCATGGATTCCACCCAGGCCTTCCACGCCATCGTCAACCTCGTGCTCATTCCGCTGTGGCTGCTCTCGGGCGCGCTCTTCCCCGCCAGCGGCGCATCGGGATGGCTGCACTGGATCATGCTGGCGAACCCGCTCACCTACGGCGTGGACGCGCTGCGCGACGCGCTCTTTCCCGGCGGCCACACGGAGTTCGGCCTGCCGGTGAACCTTGCCGTCACGGTTGCGTTTTGTCTGGTGACCTTCGCGGCCTCCTGGGCCATCGTCAACCGCCGCACCAACAAACCGGCAGCCTGAGGCAATTGAAGATGACACCTATGCCGACTGCGCCAGATCGCCGGGTGCCACATCCTGAGCGGGCTTATCGCGAAGGGTGGGTGCCGCTCAAGCAGCAGGCGCGGCTGCCCATCGCCGCCATCATTGCGGTCAGTGCGCTGGCCTCCGCGTTCCTCTGCTGGCTGGTCTACGCACATCAGGCGCCGGCGGCCTACGCCATGCGCCTGCGCTTTCTGCCCGCGCTGAACGCGCTGTTCAACGGGATGAGCGCGGTGGCACTGCTGGTGGGTTTCTCTTTCATTCGACGCCGCAATATCGCCGCGCATCGCGCCTCCATGCTCACGGCCTTCGCCTTCTCGTGCCTGTTTCTGGTGAGCTACATAACCAATCACGCACTGCACGGGGACATTATTTTTCCCGGTCACGGCCTGATTCGCACCGTGTATCTGGTGATCCTCAGCAGCCATATCTTCCTTTCCGTATTCGCGCTGCCGCTGGTGCTGATCACCTTCTTTTTCGCGCTGACCGGACGCTTCCAATCGCATCGCAAGATCGTCCGCTGGACCTTTCCCATCTGGCTCTACGTTTCAGTCACGGGTGTCATCGTCGGCGTGATGCTGGCGGGGTGGCACGCTTAATCATGCCGACTCGCCTGGCAAGTCGCGCCGCAGAGCAGCGGGAGACGGCTGGTCCGCGACCCGGCAGCAGCCCTGCGCAAGCTGCTTCAGACGACGGCACGCGCATGCTGTTGCGCACCGGGGGCTGGACGCTGCTGGTGGGACTGCTGGCGGCGCTCGCCACGCGCACCATCTTCGGGGGCGTCACCACCCACGGCCCGCACACCAACGCCGGATGGTTGGGGCTGATCGTCGCCATGATGTGCCTGCCCTTCGGCTCGCTGCTCTTTCTGCTGGGCGGAGCCAAGTGGCTGCGCAACCGGCGGCTCGCACGCCACGCGCACCTGAAATAGAGACGGACTGCGGCCCGGATTTCCACCGCTTCCATCCGGCCGCTCCGGCGACGCCTGTCCCACCAGCGCCGCTTCCTGCTATCCTCGATTTTTCCAATGGAGACGGATTTTTATGGCGAAGAGCGTGAACAAAGTCATCCTGCTTGGCAATGTCGGCAAAGATCCCGAGATCAAGTTTCTGCCGTCAGGTGCTGCCCTGGCCAACTTCAGCCTGGCTACCTCCTCCCGCTCAAAGGACAAGAGCGGTGAGTTTCAGGACCGGACAGAGTGGCACAACCTGGTCGCCTTCGACAAGCTTGCCGAAATCATCCGCGACTATGTGAAGAAGGGCTCCAAGCTCTACGTCGAGGGACGCATCCAGACGCGCAACTGGGACGATAAGGACAACCCGGGCAAGAAGGTCTATCGAACGGAGATCATCGTAAGCGACATCTCGCTATTGTCCGGACGTGGCGAGGGCGAGGGCGGCGGCAGCCGTGAAGGCGGGTACAGCCGGCAGAGCACCGGTTCGTTCGATCAGCGGCAGCCCGCCGGGCAAGCGCCGGACTACGGCGATACCGGCATCACCGACGACGACATCCCCTTCTGACGTATGACCTCTCTTGGGAACGCCCTTTATCAGTGCCAAACATCAGGGCATGGAAGTTAAGAAAAGGCGCGGATCGTACTCGATCGGGAGTGGCGCGGAAGCGACCAGCTTCTTGAAGTCGGGATGCTCGGGGTTGATGACCAGATTGAATTCCCGGCCCCGCACTACAGCGCTCGGCACGCGCAGCACGGGAGTGCGCTGTTGCATGTACCACTTCCGGCCGAACTCCTGCGAATCCTGCACATCCCAGGAAGCTGGTTCAGCCGTTTCCGTCCCAGCACCGAAGGGAATGAGGATTTCCGTAGCTACCTTGTTGGCAGGCATGGCCGTGCGGCCTGCGTGGACCAGCGTCTCGAGCACCGCGAGACTGTAGTTCTCAGCGGCGTAGATCACACTGATGCCGATCGGATTCCAGCGGCCGCCATAGTGTGAGGCGCCGTAGGTATCCAACCAGGCCTTTTCCTTCCAGTGAATCCGGGTTCCGACCACTAAACCGGCAGCCCATACAGGAGTTTGGCCAGTATCCCCTCCACGGCCCTCGCACCGGCTTCAGTCTTGAGCAGCGTAGCGGGAACGTTATAATCCAACTCCGAATGTGGACGAAGCATCCATTCCAACGCCGAAGCCTCATCCCCGAGAGCCTCGATGGCCATCGCCATCAATCGGGAGATGCGTGCTACCTTCTCGCTCAACTCCGGCGAGAGTCTAGCGTGCGTCTTCTTCCAGGTCGACTCGGGAATGACTGACTGCCGGAGCTGACGATAGCTGACTGGCCCATGTACCGATCTCCTGAAAAACTTCTCCGCATTTTTCTTCAACAGCCCCTGCTGGACTAACTGATGAACATTCATAGAGGAGCCAGTGGCCTCCTTGACGCCGAGTACATCGCGCAGTAGCTCAGAAGCCGCCATCTCATCCACCTCATCGGGTCCATTATACCCGAATTGAGGTACCATACGGCCCATGTGGTTCAGGACGCATGGAGGAGGGCGATGGTGTTGGCGATGTTCTCCGTGACCAGCGCTCGCCCGTGGGCAGAGTGTAATCGACGACCAGGGTGAGCGAGTCCCGGGTACGCGTGGAAGCGAAACCATGAAGTCCCATTCGTGCGTAGCCATGATCGCGCCCGTTCTGAGACCTCTTCGCCGAGTTGCCGTTCACCCGCGTAGCACGGCCTGAACGAACCCCGAGCCGGGTTATCCTATAAGCATGAAACTCGAGGTTCCCGTTCAGGCGGATTTTACTGCGGAAGTAGCCGAGTGGCTTGAGGCCTTCGACGAGGTGATCGTCGCGGAAGGCGCGGAGCAAGGGGCCGATCTGCTGGCCGCGCTCCAACACCGTGCGCGCGAGGCGGGCATCGCCGCATCCAGCGCGCTGACCACGCCCTACCGGAATACCATTCCCAAGCATGACGAGGTGCCCTACCCCGGCGACCGCCACCTGGAACGCCGCGTCGAGAGCCTCATCCGCTGGAACGCCATGGCCATGGTGCATGGGCAGAACAAGAAAGATGCCGGCATCGGCGGGCACATCTCCACCTACTCTTCCCTCGCCACGCTGCTGGAGGTGGGCTTCAACCACTTCTTTCACGCAAAATATGGCGATCAGCCGGGAGACTTCGTCTACTTTCAGGGTCACGCATCCCCGGGCGTCTACGCGCGCGCCTATCTTGAGGGCCGGCTGGACGACGAGCGGCTGCTCAATTTCCGCCACGAACTGCGCGGCAAGCCCGGCCTGTCGTCGTATCCGCATCCGTGGCTGATGCCCGACTTCTGGCGCTTTCCTACCGTCTCCATGGGCATCGGTCCGCTCAATGCAATCTACCAGGCGCGCTTCATGCGCTATCTCGAAAACCGCGGCCTGATTGAAAAGACGCCGCGCAAGGTGTGGGCGTTTGTCGGTGACGGCGAGACGGACGAGGTGGACACGCTGGGCGCGCTGACGGTTGCGTCGCGCGAGAAACTGAACAACCTCACCTTCTTGGTGAACTGCAATCTGCAGCGCCTCGATGGCCCGGTGCGCGGCAACAAGCGCATCATCGACGAGCTGGAAGGCGTCTTCCACGGCGCTGGCTGGAATGTGATTAAGGTTGTGTGGGGCTCGGATTGGGACGAACTCTTTGAGCGCGATCACACCGGGCTGCTGCTGAAGCGCATGGAAGAGTGCGTGGACGGCGACTATCAATCCTTCAAGGCGAAGGATGGCGCGAACCTGCGCAAGGAGTTCTTCGGCAAGTATCCGGAGCTGCTGGAACTGGTCGCCGATAAGACCGACGACGAACTGATCCGGCTGCATCGCGGCGGTCATGATCCCGCGAAGATCTACAACGCGTACAAGCGGGCGACGGAGCATCAGGGCGGCCCGACGGTCATTCTGGCCAAAACGGTGAAGGGCTATGGCCTGGGCTCGGCGCAAGCGCGGAACGCCACTCACCAGGAAAAGAAGATGACCGACGATGCCTTGACGGCGTTCGTCAAGCGCTTCGACATTCCAGTTCCGGAAGAAGCCGCGAAGCAAGGCAAGCCGTACCGGCCCGCGCAGGACAGTCCGGAGATCGTGTACCTGCAGGAGCGGCGGCGCGAGCTGGGCGGTTATCTGCCCAAGCGCGAAGTGCCGAAGATCGACTTCAAGGCGCCGGATCTGGATTACTTTGGCGAATGGATCGCCGGCTCCAAGGGCCGCGCCGTCTCCACCACCATGGGCTTCGTCAGCATGCTGCGCACCCTGCTGAAGCATGCGGAGATTGGCAAGCTGATCGTGCCCATCGTGCCGGATGAGGGCCGCACCTTCGGGCTCGAATCGGCGATTCGTCAGGTGGGCATCTACGCGCACGAGGGGCAGAAGTACCAGCCGCACGATGTGGACATGCTGCTCTACTATCGCGAGGAGAAGGACGGACAGATCCTGGAAGAAGGCATCACCGAAGCCGGCTCCATGGCTTCCTTCACCGCGGCGGGCACGGCTTATTCGAACTACCGCGTGCCGGCGATTCCCTTCTTCATGTACTACTCGATGTTCGGCTTCCAGCGCGTAGGCGACATGATCTGGGCGTTCGCGGATGCGCGCGGGAAGGGCTTTCTGATGGGCGGCACCGCCGGCCGCACCAACATGCTGGGCGAAGGGCTGCAGCACCAGGACGGCCACAGCGTAGTGCTGGCCAGCACCGTTCCCACCTGCGCCACCTACGATCCGGCGTACATCTATGAGCTTGCAGTCATTCTGCAGGATGGCATTCGCCGCATGTACCAGGAAGGCGAGGACGTCTTCTACTACATCACCATGTACAACGAAGACTATGCCATGCCGCCCATGCCCGAGGGCGCCCGCGATGGTATCGTGCGCGGCATCTACAAGTTCAAGCCCGCGTCCAATGGTCAGGCGCAGGTGCAGCTCTTCGGCAGCGGGCCCATCCTGAACGAGACGGTGCGCGCGCAGGGGATTCTGGCCGAGAAATACGGCGTTCACGCCGACGTGTGGAGCGTGACCAGCTACAACGAACTGCGGCGGGACGCGCTGGCCGTGGAGCGCTGGAACCGCCTGCATCCCGCAGAGCCGGAGAGAAAGCCGTACATCGTCTCCGCGCTCGAAGGAGCGCAGGGGCCGATCATCGCCGCCAGCGACTACATGAAGGCGGTGCCCGATCAACTGGCGCCGTGGCTCCTGACCCGGCTGGTGTCGCTCGGCACGGACGGCTTCGGCCGGAGCGATAACCGCGAGCACCTGCGCAGCCACTTTGAGGTGAATGCGGAGTCGATCGTAGCCGCTACGCTCTCCAAGCTCGCTCGCGAAGGCAGCTTCGATGTGACGCGCGCCCAGCAGGCGTTCGCGGAGCTTGGACTGAACACAGAAGCCGTCGACCCCGCACGGGCGTAGTCCACGCGGCTGATCGTCATTCTGAGGAGCGCGAGCGACGAAGAATTCATGCGAGATTTCCTGGGCAGACCAGGTATTTCGCATGGATGCTTCGCGTCGCTCAGCATGACGTACGCACACGACTGGCGGGACTACCGGATCCTAGCTCACGATCTACGTCACGATCTCGGAGAAATCGGCGATGCGGGAAAAGCTGCGCAGCACCTCGGCGATCAGCGCCAGGCGATTGCGGCGCAGCGCCGGCTCCGGCGCCATCACCATCACCTTATCGAAGAATGCATCCACCGTAGGCCGCAGCGTGGCGATGCGCTCGAGCGCGGCGACGTACTGCCGCCGAGCCCGCAGCGCTTCGACCTCCGGCGCCAGTGCGCATGTCTGTACGTTCAGGGCCTGCTCCTGCGGCTCGTTCAAGTCACCCTCGAAGATCATGGTGTCGCCGTTCTGCACCGCGTCATCGCCCTTCTCGGCGGCCTGCCGCAGGATGTTCTTGATGCGCTTGAACGACGTGGCGATGGCGGCAAAGTCCTCCGATCCGCGCACCTCGGTCAAAGCCGCGGCCCGCGCAATGGCATCGGGTACATCGTCAGCCCCCGCAGCCAGCACCGCGTTGACCACGTCGTAGCTGAAGCCTCGCGTCTCGCGCAGATAGAACTCCAGGCGCTCGCGCAGGAATCGCTCAACGGAGGTAGTCGCTGTCTCTGCTAACGCATTCTGCTGCGGGCTGGTCGCCAGTTGCTCCAGCTTCAGTAGCCCGAGCGGCAGAGCGCTTTCCGCCAGGATCGTGACCACGCCGTTGGCTGCGCGCCGCAATGCGAAGGGGTCCTTCGATCCGGTTGGCTCCAGGCCGAGCGCGAACATATCAACGATGGTGGCCATGCGGTCGGCAACGCCGAGCAGTTGACCTTCGACCGTGGGAGGAATTCGATCCTCAGCCGAGGCGGGACGGTACTGCCAATAGACCGCCTGGGCCACCGCTTCCTCCAGGCCTTGAGCGCGCGCGTAGAGTCCGCCGACGACTCCCTGCAATTCGGTGAACTCCTTTACGAGTTCCGCAGTAAGATCGGCCTTGGCCACGCGCACGGCCGTCAGTAGCGCGTTTCGATCGAACGCGACGCCTGCACCGGCAACTGCCTGCGCCAGCGCCTCGGCCAGCCGTTGGTTCACCTCGGTCTTGGTGTAGTAGCTGCCCAAATCCTTCTGGAACGTAACAGCCTTCAGCAGTTCCACGCGATCGACGAGCGAGATCTTCTGGTCGTAGTCCCAGAAGAAGCGCGCGTCGTTGAAGCGCGCACGCAGCACCCGTTCGTTGCCGTGACGGATGAGCGCGAGGCCCGCTTCGTCAACCTGTGTGTTCAGCACGGCCAGGAAATGTGGCAGCAGCCGGCCTGCTGTATCTTCCACCGCAAAGTACTTCTGGTGGTCGCGCATGACGGTCACCAGCACCTCTTCCGGCAGCGGAAGATACTCCCGCTCGAAGCCGCCGAGCACCACGCTCGGCCACTCCGTAAGCTCGGTCACCGTCTCCACCAGCGGCTCGTCCTCACGCCAGCGAGCGCCCGCGACGGTGCGCGTGACCTGATCCAATTGCTTGCGAATCCGATGCCGCCGCGCGGCGACCTCCCCCAGCACATGAGCCGACTCCAGCGCCTGCGCATAGTCGCGCGGTTGCGCCAATATGACGGGCGCGTCGCCATAGAGAACGCGATGGCCGAAGGTCGCGCGCCCAGCCCTAATGCCGCCGAACTCTATCGGAACCACGTCCCCATCCAGCAGCGCCACCATCCAACGCACCGGCCGCACAAATCTCTCCGGCTTGCCCGCACGCCAATGCATGCTCTTGGCCCAATAAAGCTGTGCCAGTATCTTCGGCATCTCCTCGCGCAGAATTTCGGCCGCGCTGCGACCGGCTCTCGTCGCTATCGCGGATACATATTCACCCTTGGCGTTGGTCACCTTCGTGAGCGCCGCTACATCCACACCAGCCTTTTTTGCAAAGGCCAGGGCCGCCGCCGTCGGCTCCCCGTCTTTGAAGGACACCTTCCACGATGGCCCGGTGAGCTGCTCTTCGCTGTCCTGCTGTTTTGCGAGTACGTGATGCACATGCATGGCCAGCCGCCGCGGCGTAGCGTAGCTGCGGATCGTCTCTTCAGCCACCGTTTCACGCGCAAGCAGACGTTCCCGCGTCAACAACTCAAGCACGCGGCGCGCAAGCTCTGCCTCCGCCCCAGCAATCATGCGCGCGGGAATCTCTTCCAGCCCTATCTCGAACAAGAACTCTGCCATGGCTAGCGAGCGATCTCCTGCGGCGAAGTCGCTTCTGCCTGTGCGGCTAACTCTGGCGGAGCGCCTGCCGTCTGCGCGGCGTAGGCCCTAGCCACACCCACCGTCAGGTTGCGGATGCGGCCGATGATCCCCACACGCTCGGTCACGCTCACGGCGCCGCGCGCATCCAGCAGATTGAATAGGTGTGAGCACTTGAGACAGAGGTCGTAGGCTGCCAGCACCGGCACCTGCTCCCGCTCCGCACGCGCCCCCTTCTGCTTCGCGGCCATCGCCAGCAGCGCCTGGCACTCGGCCTCATACAGGCGGAAGTGCTCCCATTGCTTCTCCACATCCGCATACTCGAAGTTGTAAGTGGAGAACTGCACCTCTTCGCGATGCCGCACCTCGCCATAGGTGACGGCGCGTCCGCTGACCGGATCGCGCGCCCACACGATGTCGTAGATCGAATCCACATCCTGCAGGAACGCGGCGATACGCTCCAGGCCATAGGTGAGCTCCGCGCAGATCGGGTCGAGCTCCTGGCCGCCGCACTGCTGAAAGTAGGTGAACTGGGTGATCTCGAGCCCGTCGAGCATCACCTGCCAGCCCACGCCCCACGCGCCCCCCGCCGGCCACTCCCAGTTGTCCTCTTCGAACTTCAAATCGTGCTCGCGCAGATCGATGCCCATGGCGCCGAGCGATTCCAGATAGATCTCCTGCACGCGCGCGGGGGGTGGTTTGAGGATGACCTGAAACTGCGTGTGTTTGAAGAGGCGGTTGGGGTTTTCCCCGTAGCGTCCGTCCGCGGGCCTCCGCGAGGGCTGAGTGTACGCGACGTTGAAGGGCTTGGGGCCGAGCACGCGCAGAAAGGTCTCGGGCGACATGGTGCCCGCGCCGACCTCTACATCGTAGGGCTGCTGCAGCACACAGCCGCGCGCCGCCCAGAAGGTCTGCAGGTTGAAGAGGAGTTCCTGAAAGGTGAGTGCCTGGGCCACCGCTTGATTCTAAATGAGCGCAGCTTCAGATTACGGCAGCGCACCGGCGCTGCAAGATCGGTTCCTCACCACCCGCGCAAGCTCGAAGAGAATCGTCTGCTGCGGATGTAGGCTGGCGTGTGGTGTGAACTGCACGCACGTATACGGCGAAGTTGAGATCTAATCTGGCTAATGCTTGCGTCGTGTACCGTGCGCCCCCGAGGTACCCGTCGCACCGCCGCGGCAGATCGCACTCGACTGCCCGCCGGCGATGCCCAGCACCACGCCCTGCGCCTTGCATAAGCGAGTCTCCAGCGCGCGCGCATCGGCGCCCGCAACCGGCTCGGTCACCTCCTGGCCGCTGTAGTTATCGACCAGATATTCGAAGGCGAAGTCG